>CAZMKX010000290.1:0-5327 GCA_964566375.1 uncultured Myxococcales bacterium | reverse complement strand
CGAGCGACTCTCGGTGCGCGGCGGGAAGTTCTACTTCCCGTTCGGCATCGACCGCTTCTACCAGAATGCACCGACCAACCCGCTCGTCGACCGGCCCGCGCCGTTCCTGTTCGTGATTCCCGAGACGTATTCGGAGACCGGTATCGAGCTGCTCGGCGAGCTGCGGATCGCGCAGTCGCCCGAGGTCGTCGCCGAGTACGAGTTCGCGCTCGCGAACGGCCTGGGTGAGCCGGCCTTCTACTCCGCGCGCGGTGCGCGCCAGAACCGCGACAACAACTCCCAGAAGTCGTACGGTGGCCGCCTCGGCCTGTCCTGGGATCGCTGGCTCCGCGTCGGCGTCTCGGGCCTCGCGGGCGAGTACGACAACGACAACGAGCTGGGTCTCTGGGCGACGGGGGCGGATCTGCGCGCGAGCTGGGACACCTTCGCGCTGCGCGGCGAGTGGGCGTTCTCGCGCGTGCAGAACCCCGACGCCGTGTCGGCGGACGGAATCGGCTGCTCGAACCTCCCTTGTCCGGAGCTCGGTCCGCTGACACCGCTCGGTGGCAGCTTCGACCGGCAGGGCTGGTACCTGGAGGCGACGTGGCAGCCGCGCGTCGTCTTCGCGCGATTCCTGGGGCCGCTGGAGTACGTGCTGCGCTACGACGTGCTCGACAACGACCAGCACGATCTCGAGGAGCTGGACGGTCAGCGCTTCGCGGCCGGGATCGTCCTGCACCCGTACGAGCATTTGCGCCTGAAGGTCGAGTACGAGATCGTCGACGACGAATCCGACGAGATCGACAACAACGGATTCCTGCTCCAGGGCGCGGTGGACTGGTGAGCGCGTTCGACGTCGCCGTCCTCGGCGCCGGACCTGCCGGGCTGGCCTGCGCGTGGGAGCTGGCGGGCCGGGGCGCCCGCGTGGTGGTGCTCGAGGCCGACGACCACGTCGGTGGCCTGGCGGCGACACACGAGCGTGACGGGTACCGCTTCGATCTCGGCGGCCATCGCTTCCTCACGCGCTGGCCCGAGCTGCTCGAACGTGTGACGAAGCTGATGGGCGAGGACCTCCTGCTGGTCGATCGCCACAGCGTGGTGGTGAGCGAGGGCCGGCGCTTCGGCTACCCGCTGGAGCTCGGCGACCTCCTGCGACGGGTTCCGCTGCGCCGCGGCCTGCACTACGTCGCGAGCTGGGCGGTCGAGCGGGCGCGCCGCCCGGCTCGTGACGAGACGAGCTTCGAGGGCTGGATGACGCAGCGCTTCGGTCCCGCGCTCTACGCCGAGTTCTTCGCGCCGTACTCGCGCAAGCTCTGGGGCATCGATCCGGCGCGTCTGTCGTCGGAGTGGGCGCCGCAGCGCATCGGCAGCTTCGACCTGGGCTTCGCGCTGCGCAGCTTGCTCGGGCTCGCGCGCGAACGGCCGCGCACGGTCGCGCGCCGCTTCCTCTATCCGCGACTCGGCATGGGCCAGCTCTTCGACGCGATCGCGCGCGAGGTCCAGCGACTCGGCGGCGTGATCCGGCTCGGCGCGCGCGTCGAGGGACTCGCCGTCGAGCGGGGACGCGTGCGCGCGGCGACGACGAACGCCGACGCGGTCGAGGCGCGCGCGTTCGTCTCCACGCTTCCGCTCGCACAGCTCGCCGGCTTTCTGGGCGTCGAGGCGCGGCTGCGCTTCCGAGGCCTGCGCTTCCTGAACGTGATGCTCTCCGACCCGGCACGGCTCGGCAGCACCTGGGCCTACCTCTCCGACGGTGAAGGCCGCGTCTCGCGCGTGCAGGAGCCCGCACGGCGCAGCCCGTTCATGGTTCCGCCCGGGCGCGGCTCGCTGCAGCTCGAGCTGCCCGGTGCGCCGGACGATCCGCTCTTCGCGCTCGACGACGACGCGCTCTTCGCATGCGTCTGGCCCGAGCTCGCCCGCGCGGGTCTCGTGATCCCCGCCGGTGTCACCGGCTTCTTCTCCACGCGGGCGACGACCGCGTACCCGGTCTTCGAACGCGAGACGCGCGCCGAGATCGAGCGGGCGCTCGAGGCCGCGGGGCGGCTCTCGAACCTGGCGCTGGCCGGCCGGCAGGGGCGGTTCTCGTACGTGTTCGCGGACCGCGCGATGGAGGAGGGGATCGCCGCCGCGAGGCGGATCGCGGGCGTTCCCGAAGGACTGCCGGATCCGGACCGGGAGGAGCCATGTTTGACCGAAGCGACCTCGCTGCTCGGCTGAGATCGCTCGAAGCCTTTGCGCTCGGCTGTGCGATCGCGCTGCCGGTGCTGCTCTCGCTGGGGCTGCCCGCGGCGCTCGACGGCGCCGACAGCGTGAACTTCGCGCTCGGTCTCGAGGACTTCGATCCGGCGCTCGAGCAGCCACACTTTCCGGGCTATCCCGTATACATCGCACTGTGTCGGCTTCTCGTCGGAGCGGGCTTCCCGGAAGCCGTCGCGCTCTCGCTCCCCGGCGTCGTCGCGAGCGCCGCACTCGTGCCGGCGGTCGTGGCGCTCGGCCGGCGGCTCGGGCTGGACACCTCGGCTGGGATCGGGGCCGCACTTCTGCTCCTGGCGCAGCCCGTACTCTGGCTCGAGGGTCCCCGACCGATGCCCGATCTGCTCGCGAGCGCGTGTGTCTGGGGCGCGCTGGCGCTCGCCGCGGGCGAGCGGCCGGCCCTGGGCGGCGCGCTGCTCGGGCTCGCGCTGGGCGTGCGGATCGATCTGGCACCGCTCTGCCTGTGCGTGATCGCGCTGCCGTCGCGCGCGCGCGCGCGCTTCGTCGCGGGGATCGCGCTCGGCGTCGCGCTCTGGCTGCCCGCGTTCGTCTCCGCGCTGGGGCCGGGCGGTCTCGGTCGCGGCGCAGCGTTCGCCGTCGGACACTTCTCGGTGTGGGGAAGCACGGCGCTCGCGGGAGCGGGACGGGATTCCGCGCTCCACGGGATCGCGCTCGGTCTGACGGCGCCGGTCCTGCCGCTGCTCGCGGTTCTCGGCGCCTTGCGTGCGCCGGCGCCGCTGCGGCGCTTCCTGGCCTGCGGGCTCGGTCCGTACGCGCTCTGGCTCCTGCTCGGGCAGAACCTCGCGAGCCCGCGCCACTTCCTGCCCCTGGCCCCGGGGCTGGCCCTGCTCGCCGCGTGCGCGCTCCCCGCGCGACGACCGGCCGCGGTCCGTGCCGCCGCGTGTGCGTCGCTCGCGCTCTGTGCGGCGATCCTGGTCGTCTTCGCGCGCGCGCCGCACCCCGACGGCCGCGCGCTCTGGGCCCGCGCGTTCGCCTTCTGTGCGGACTGCTCGGCGATCTTCGCGGGGCCGAGCCAGCGGCTGCTCGCGCACTACGCGCCGGCGGGCGCGCCGCTCTACCGCCGTGCGACCCTGGAGGAGGTTCGCCGGGACCTCGCGGCCTGGCCGATGCTGACCGGCTCGATCGGAGTCACGAGCGAGCTCGCGGGCCGCGCGGGAATCGCGTCGGGGGTAGCGGATGACGTCGGCGATGGGCTGCGTCTGTACCGCATCGACGCGAGCGCGCTACGGTAGTCGGCTTGAGGTCGTTCAACCTCCTCCGCTACTTCACGGTCGCGAGCCTGATCGTGGTCGTCGCCCTCGCGCTCGCCACCGCGTGGACGTTCTCCCGCAACCTCGAGACGAGCCTCACCGACGAGGCCGGGCTCTACGCCGAGGACATGTCGCACGCGCTCAATCGCGCGATCTTCCGCGACTTCCTCGAGCCGCTGGCGCGCGACGGGCGCGCCGCCGACCTCGAGGATCCGAGCCAGCGTGCAAGGCTCGCGGAGATCGTCGAGGGCCACACGCGCGGGCTGCGCATCCTGACGGTGAATCTCTTCGACAAGAGCGGCACGATCATCTACAGCACCAAGCCCGACTACGTCGGCTATCGCGCGATCGACAATCCAGGTCTCTCGCGCGCGCTCGACGGCCACTCGACCTCGTATCTGAAGCGCGCGGAGCTCGAAGTGGATCCGATAAGGCCCGGGCACGACCTGCTCGAGACGTATACGCCGTTCTACGAGCTCGGCGCCGACTCGAACGAGCGCGGCCCGATCGTCGGCGTGCTCGAGCTCTACCAGGACGCGCGCCCCATCACCGCCAAGATCGCCCAGGGCGAGCGCGAGATCACCCTGATCACGGTCGGCCTGATGACGGTGCTCTTCGTGGCGCTCTTCGAGATCGTCCGGCGCGGACACGTCCGGATCGTGCGGCTCTCGGAGGCGCTGGCGGTGTCGAATCGGGAGCTCGAGGCGCGCGTCGACGCCCGCACGCGCGAGATCGAGCAGGCGCGCGCGCGTCTCGAGTCACTGTTCGACGGTATCTCGGACGGGATCTCCGTGATCGAGCGCGATTTCCGGGTCTCGGAGTGGAACTCCGGCATCGAGCGGCTCTTCGGCGCCCCGGACGATCCCGCACGCACGCGCTGTCACGAACGCTACGCGGGCCGCGCAACGCCCTGTCCCGGCTGCCCCGCGCGCAAGACGATGGCGACCGGAGCGCAGGCCCAGCGCCGCTACCGCTGGCCGGCGCCCGACGGAGGCGTTCGCGAGGTCGAGGTCGTCACCTTCCCGTACACGTCGCGCGAGAACGCGCACGCGGTGATCGAGGTCGTTCGCGACGTCTCCGAGCGCGGCGAGCTCGAGCGGCAGCTCGTGCAGAGCGCGAGCCTCGCGTCGCTCGGCGAGCTGGCCGCGGGCGTGGCGCACGAGATCCGCAATCCGATCGGCATGATCCGCAGCTCCGCGCAGCTTCTCGAGGGCGCGAGCGGGCTCTCGGAGCGCGACCGCACCCTGCTCGGCGTGATCGAGAAGGAGGCGACGCGTGTCGCGGAGACGATCACGGAGTTCGTCGGCTTCGCGGCGCCCACGAAGCCGAGCCTCGCCTCGTGCGAGGTGGGTCCGCTCTTCGAACGCACCGCCACGATGCTGCGTGCGGAGGCGGAGCGCCGAGGCATACACATCGAGGTGACGCTCGAGCCCGACCTGCCGCGCGTGCTCGTCGATCCGGAGCTCATTCACCGCGTTCTCGCGAACCTGGTTCTGAACGCCCTGCAGGTTCAGGCTCGCGGCGGCTGGGTCGGACTCTCGGCGCGCCGCGCGGGTCCCGGTGAGGTGGCGCTGCACGTCACCGACCGTGGTCCCGGAATCCCGGAAGGCGACCTCGAGCGCATCTTCCAGCCGTTCTTCAGCCGGCGCGCGGGAGGCACGGGTCTCGGGCTCTCGATCGTCCAGCGTCTGGTGACGGCGACCGGCGGGCGCATCACGGTGGCGAGCGGCGCGCAGGGAAGCGACTTCTCTCTCGTATTTCCCGAGGGAGAGCCGTGAAACCCGCCATCCTCGTCGTCGACGACGAGACCAACTACCTGGTCAT
>CAZMKX010000289.1:0-5327 GCA_964566375.1 uncultured Myxococcales bacterium | reverse complement strand
CTCGAGATCGGCAGCACGTGGATCACGCCGTCGCACCAGCGGAGCCCCGTGAACACCGAGGCGAAGCTGCTCCAGCTCACGCACTGCTTCGAGGTGCTCGGCTGCAATCGCGTCGAGTTCAAGACCGATTCGCGCAACGCGCAGTCGCGCGCGGCGCTCGCGCGCATCGGCGCGGTCGAGGAAGGCACGTTCCGCGCGCACATGGTGATGCCCGATGGCGCGCTGCGCGACTCGGTCTACTTCAGCGTGATCGCGCCGGAGTGGCCGGCGGTGAAAGCGCGGCTCACGCAGCGGCTCGCGGGCGGATAGCGCCCTACGGAATCAGCACCACGCGCCCGAACGCCGCGCGGCTCTCGATGTAGGCGTGCGCCGCGGCGGCTTCCGCGAGCGGGAACGTGCGGTCGACGACGGTGCGGAGCTCGCCGCTCGCCAGGTCGCGCAGGATCGCGTCGAGCATGGCGCGCACGCGCGCGCCCTGGAAAGCGACCTCGGCGCCGAAGAACACGCCCGTGAGCGAGCGGTTTCCCGGTGCGAGCGGGGACGGGTCGAGCTTCATGTCACCGCGGCTGACGTTGCCGACGGTGATCGCGCGGCCGCGATAGGCGAGGCACGTGAGGCTGCGCTGGAGCGTGTCGCCGCCGACGGAGTCGACCACGAGGTCCACGCCGCGCGACTTCGTGAGCTCGCGGATCGCGTCGGCGAAGTCGACGGAGCGGTAGTCGATGCCGTGGTCGGCGCCGAACTCCTTCTGCAGGCGCTCGATCTTCGCCTTGCCGCCGACGGTCGCGTACACGGTCGCGCCCGCGCGCTTGGCGAGCTGCACGCAGGCCAGGCCCACGCCGCTCGCGCCCGCCTGCACGAGCACACTCTCGCCCTTCTTCAAATGGCCGAACTCGAACAGGCAGTCGTGCGCGGTGCCCCAGGCCACGGGCACGCAGGCGGCCTGCTCGAACGGGAGCCGGTCGGGCACGAGCCAGGTCGCGGCCGCAGGCACCGCGGCGCGCGCGGCGTGCGAGCCGTGCATCATCAGCGCGCAGACGCGGTCGCCGATCTTGCGATCGGTCACCTGCGCGCCGACCTCCCGAACCACGCCCGCGCAGTTGTAGCCGACGACGTGCGGCTTCGCGGCCATCATTCCGCCCGCGCGGTTCAGCACGTCGCCGCCCTCGATCGCGATCGCGCGCACGTCGATCACGACGCCGTTCGGCGCGCAGACGGGATCGGGCACGTCCTCGTAGCGGAAGACGTCGGGCTTGCCCGTCTGGTAGTAGACGGCGGCCTTCACCGCGGGCTCGTCGCGTACACGGCGCGCTCGAACTTCTCGAGCGTGTCGATCACCTTCGGGTCGTTTGCGGGCAGAAGCTGCATCATCAACACCGCCGTGCGTCGCCGCTTCGGGTCGACCCAGTAGAACGTGTTGTGCACGCCCGCCCAGGTCCAGCTCCCCGCGCCGCGGCCGCCGGCCACGTCCTCCGTGTTCAGCATGTACGCGAGCCCCCAGCGCTTGATCTGGCCGGGCCAGAATTCGTACGGAACCGCCATCGCGGGGTTGTCGCTCGCGAGGGGCGGAACGGCGATGTCGCCGATCGCGTTCTCGCCCATCTTCTTCACGGTCTCGGCCGCGAGCACGCGCACGCCGTCGAGCGCGCCGCCGCCGAGCAGCATGCGCGTGAAGCGCAGGTAGTCGGGGCCGGTCGAGAACAGCCCCCCGCCGCCCATGTGGAAGTCGGCGTCCTGCGGGAACTCCATGTCGATGCGCGCGATCTTCCCGTCGGGCTGGCGCATGGTCGTGGCGACGAGCCGCCGCTTCATGTCGTCGCGCAACAGGAAGCTCGTGTCTTTCATGCCGAGCGGACCGAAGAACTCGTCCTGAAGAAAGCGCTCGAGCTTCCGGCCGCTCACCGCCTCGACGATCTTGCCCGCCCAGTCGATGCCGATCCCGTACTCCCATCGCTCGCCCGGCTCGAACAGGAGCGGCGCGCGCAGCGACGCGTTCAGGCAGGTCGCGATCGACGGCAGGCCCTCGTGCTCCATGTATCGCGCCACGTCCTTGTTGAACAGGTCGTACGAGAAGCCGGAGGTGTGCGTGAGCAGGTGGCGAAGCGTGATCGCGCGCGTGGGCTTGCGCGTGCGCGGCTTCCCGTCGTCGTCGAAGCCGAGCAGGATCACCGCCTGGCCGAGCTCGGGCGCGATCTCGGCCATCGGCTGGTCGAGCCCGAGCTTGCCCTGCTCGACGAGCTTCACCGCCGCCGCCGACGTGATCGCCTTGGTCATGGACGCGATCCGGAACACCGAGTCGACCGCCACGGGCGCGGCCGTGTCGGGCCCGGTGTGCCCGCGCGCGCCGTCGTAGAACACGCCCTTCTCGTCCGCGGCGAGCGCCACGACGCCCGGCGCGGTGTTGTTGGCAATCGCCTCGTCCAGGATGCGGTCGATCGGGCTTGCGGCCATGACATCTCCTTGAGCTCTCCGGCTTCTGGCGCATGCTACCACCCGAGGGCGGGGCGGAACGCGATGATCGGGGCCGAGGAATTCGTGGAGCGACTTTGCCGGCTCGGTGCCGACCGGGGGCCGCGGCCGTTCCCGCGCGCGCGCAAGGACCGCGAGATCCTGATCAAGAGCATCCGCCTCGGGCTCGACAGCGCGCGCAGCTACACCGAGAAGGAGATCAACGCGCTGCTCGTGCGCTGGAACACCGAGGTTGCACCGGCGATCGAGACCGACCACGTGACGCTGCGCCGGCTTCTCGTCGACACGGGCCACCTCGAGCGCACGCCCGACGGCCGCGCCTACCGCGTCGGCTTTCCCGCGCGCCCCTCCGCGTTCGCGCTCGACGTGGACGACATCGACGTGCGCGCGACGATCGCCGCCTACCGCGAGTACCTCGCGCGTAAGCCGCGCCGCGCGCGAAGCTGAGGCGCGCTTCAGTCGAGCAGCGCGACGTCTACCGCGACCTCGACCGTGTGTCCGCCGCCGCCGAGCACCACGCCCTTCACGGGCGAGACGTCGCCGTAGTCGCGGCCCCAGGCGAGCGTCACGTGCTGGTCCGAGACGATCAGGTCGTTCGTCGGGTCGACGTCGATCCAGCCGGCGTCGCCGCACCAGACCGAGACCCAGGCGTGACTCGCGTCTGCGCCGACGAGTCGCTCGCGCCCGGGCACGGGCTTCGTGCGCAGATACCCGCTCACGTAGCGCGCCGGCAGGCCGAGCGCGCGCAGGCACGCGATCTCGAGGTGCGCGAAGTCCTGGCAGACGCCGTGGCGCTGCTCGAGCACCTCGGCAACGGGCGTGGTCACGGTCGTGACGCCGGGCCGGTACTCGAACTCGGCGTGCACGCGCCGGGTCAGCTCGCGCACGGCCTCGTAGATCGGCCGCCCGCGCGGGAACGAGGGCCGCGCGTAAGCCGCGAATTCCGCGCGCGCCGGCACGAACGGGGACTCGAAGGTCATCTCGCGCGCGGCGAGCCCTTCGACCGAGACGTCGCTGCGCAGGCGCTCGCGCAGCGCGTCCCAAGCGAGCGCCGACTCGGGCCCGTGGGGCGGGGCGGCGTCGATCTCGACCTCGCTCGTCGCCAGCAACACCATGCGGTGATGCGGCTCCTGCAGCGTGAAGAGACTCGTGGCGTTGCCGAAGTAGTCGCGGCCGCTCGCGCGCACGGCGGGCGTCGGCTCCACCGCGAGCGAGATCGCGCGGCACGCCTGCGTCGCGGTCACGCGCGGCTCCAGGCGCACCTCGTTGTGCCCGATCGAGACCAGGTCCTCGTACTCGTAGGTCGTCTTGTGCGAGACGCGATAGCGCATGCGACTCCTAGAAGGACTCGATCCGCTGCGCGACGCCCGCGTGCGACAGGTAGCTCTGCGTGATCGCGTCCGAGAACCCGCGCACGTCCTCGAGCGTGCGCGCGAGCAGCGTCTCGAGGCGCAGGCGCTTGCCCTCCTCGATCCGGCACAGCTCGCCGACCTCGGCGATGCGCACGCGGGTCAGCGCGCCGAGCGCGATGCGCTCCTCGCGCGCGGCGCGCGCGCCGCCGCCGGGCAGCTCCGCGACGTGCTCGTTCAACGCGACCAGCTGGAATGCGAGCGAGCGCGGGTTCGTCTCGTCGGTGAGCAGCAGGTCGAGCGCGGGCACCGCCTGAAGCTCGCCGCCGTAGCGCCGGCGGTACGTGATCGCGACCTCCCCCACCTCGAGCAGCGCCTCGAGCCGCGGCGACTCGTCGTCGTGCGCGGCGCCGAGGAACTCCCCGAGCAGCGTCGCGGTCCAGACGGTCCGCTCGATGCGCCGGCCCATGTCGGCGAAGCGCCAGCCCAGGCTTCGCGTCATGCTCTCCATCGAGAGGCCGCTCCACGCGGAGAGGCGCACGATCATGCGATTCAGGATCTCGCTTGCGAGCGCCGTGCTGGGCGCGGGAGCCTCGGGATCGGCCAGGTCCTGCTGCAGCTCCGAGAGCACGCGCCAGGTGTCGAGCGAGATCTGGTCGCGCAGCGAGAATGCCAGCTGGTGGATCGCGCCGAGCGTCGCGCGCAGCGAGCGCGCGGACGTCTCCTCGAACAGGAACTCGAGGAAGCCGCGCTCGCCCGCGACGATCGCCTCGTCGACACCGACGTGCCGCGCGAGCGCGGCGAGGAGCGGCGCGAGCACGTCCGCCGTCTCGGGGCTCTCGTCGGCGAGGCGCGACAGGACTCCGCGCGCGATCCGCGCCGTGCCCTCGACGCGCTCGACGTAGCGGCCGAGCCAGAACAGGTTGTCGGCGACGCGCGAGGGCAGCTCGGCCCCGCCGCGCGAGAGCTCGATCGGCGCCTCGCTCGAGCGCAGGAGCGTGAGGGGAAGCGGGAGCTGCTCGCACGAGACCCACGTGTCCTTGCTGCCGCCGCCGCGCTGCATCGACACGACGAGTGAGTCGCCCGCCGACGAGACGCGGGTGAGCCCGCCTGGCATCGCCTCCCACGCGCCCCCGCCGGCGGCGACGGCGTACGCGCGCAGAACCATGTGGCGCGCGTCGACGCGCTCGCCATTCCAGACGGGCGCGGTCGAGAGCGCCACCTGCTCCTGCGCGACGAAGGCGTGCGGCCGGGCGCGCACGCGCGCGAGCAGCGCTTCGCGCTCGGAAGCGGAGAGCGCGCCGCCGAACGCGGGCTCCATGCGCAGCGCGGGGAACGCCGGCTTGATCACGAGCGCATCCAGGTGCGCCTCGACGTAGGCGAGCGCCGTCTCGTGCCCGCACCACCACGTCGCGACCGACGGCAGCGCGAGCTCCTCGCCGAGCAGCGCACGGCACAGGCCGGGCAGGAAGGCCAGCAGTGCCGGTGACTCGACCAGGCCGCTGCCGA
>CAZMKX010000288.1:1747-5337 GCA_964566375.1 uncultured Myxococcales bacterium | reverse complement strand
TCGGTCAGCACGAACGCGAGCAGGAACGTCGCCGCGTAGCCGTTGCCGAGCGCGTTCGTCTCGACCAGCCAGCTTCCGCCCAGGTAGGCGACACCCGCCGCTGTCACCCCCGCGAGCGCGTTGCGAAGGCCCGAGAGCCGGCCGCGGTACTCGACCGGGATCACCTTCGCCATCAGCACGTTGAAGATCACGCCCTGCATGCCCATGAAGAAGCCGAACAGGCCGAGGAAGACGCAGACCACCGCCAGGTTCGACTGCACGGGCAGGAAGAAGCCCGCGAGCGCGATGCCGAGCACCTGCAGCCGCAGGAGCGTTCCCGTGCGCATGCCGATCGGCAGCACCTTGTGGCGGTGCTCGATCAGCGAGGCCGAGAAGAGCGGCGACAGACACTGGCCGAGCGCCTGCGCCGCGCGCGCGAGCCCGACCACCATCTCGGAGCCCGAGAGCGAGTAGATGTACGCGGGGATGAAGGTGGGCGCCTGCACCAGGCGGAAGCCCGTCTGCCCGAAGATCCCGTGCCCCAGGTGCGCGGCGTAGTTGCGGCGCAGGTCGCGCCGCACCGCGTCGGCGAACTCCGCTTCGCCGTCCCTCGCAATCTCGCTTGCCCCCGCCACGCGCGGCAGCTTACGCGATCGACGCTGCGAGGGCGATTTTCCCGATCCGCTCGCGCGACGCAGGCGTACACTGGAATGCGACCCTCGCACCTTCGGAACGGGAGGAGACGCGATGCGAAGGCTGATCCTGGCGATCCTGTTCGTCCTCGTCGCCGCGCCGCGGGCCCGGGGCGCGTGCGAGAACGCGATCACGGAGAGCGACTTCTCGGCCGGCGACGACGGCTGGAGTCAGACCGGAGCCACGCTGATGTCGTGGTTTGCGACGGGCGGAAATCCGGCGGGCTTCCTCCACGTCGACAACAGCGAGGGACCGATCACCTACATCTACGCGCCCGCGAAGTTCCGCGGCGACCTGCGCGGCTGCAGCGGCGGAACGATCGGATTCGACGGAAACATGCTCGGCACCGGCGGAAGCGGCTACACGAGCGGCGTCGACTACGGTCACCTGACGCTCACGGGTCCGGGCGGCTCCGCGACCGTCGATCTGGTGCCGGGCGCCGCGCCGGGGAACACGCCGCCCGTCGGCGCGTGGGCGAGCTACGAGGTGCCGTTCACCGCGACGTCGTTCGGTGTCACCCCGACGCAGTGGAACGCGATCCTGGCCAACGTCACCGAGGTGCGCCTCAGCGTCGAGGCGCTCTTCGGAAACGAGGTGCAGGGCATCGACAACGTGCGGCTCGTGCGTCCGCTGGGCGGGGCGCCGTCGCTGCCCGGGCTCGCGCCGCTGGTGCTGGGCGGGACGCTACTGCTCGGCGTCGCGTTCGCGCTCAGTCGTCGCCGCGGCTGAGCAGCGCGCCGGCCATCGCCGCGGGCAGCGAGACGGCGAGGCCGATCCCGTTCCAGACGTCGAACGCGCGCGCCTCGCTCGACAGGATCGACAGCAGGCCGAGGACCTCGGCGACGACGCCCACCGCGATGCCGTGCACGAGCGCGGCCGACGGCGCGAAGCGCCCGGCCGTGAAGCCGCCAAGAACCGTCGCGAGCGTGCCGATCCCCAGCACGATCCCCTTCATCTCCGGCGAATCCGGCTCGCTCGTCGGCCCGAGCAAGAGAAGGCGCGCGAAGGCGAACGCGTACAACCCGGCGTACGTCCCGCCGTAGTCGACCGCGCAGCCGGCGATCACGGCGAGCGGCTTGAACGCGGATCGAGCCATCGCGTTCCGTCCCTACACCGGACTGCGTTCGCCGAGGACGAGCGCGGCGCCGAGCTCGAGCGCGCGCTCGGCGCGCGCGGTCGTGCCCAGGATCGAGAGGCGGGCGGCGCCGATCGCGCGGCGCAGGATCTCGACGCCCGCGAAGGCGCGTGCGTCGCGGGCAAGTTCGCTCGACTCGCCCGCCTCGCGCGCGTAGCCGGCGAGCAGCGCCGCTTCGCACGCCGCGAACGGAACCGCGTCGCGCGCGTGCGCGCGGTGGACGTGCACGTGGGCGAGCGCCTGCCCCAGGTCGAAGGCTGGGTCGCCGACGTGCGCGATCTCGGCGTCGAGGAGCCGCGGCCTGCCGTCCTGCACCAGCACGTTGCCCGCCTGCACGTCCCCGTGGACGAGCGCGTCGCGGCGTTCGTAGTAGCGCGAGCGCAGCTCGGCAATGCGCGCGCGCAGGCCCGGCCGCGCCAGCAGCTCGTCGGCCAGCGCGCGCAGCCGCGGCTCGATCGGGAAGTCGTTCGGAGCGTAGGGCAGGGTGAAGATGTGCTCGCCGTGGAGCGCGCGCATCTCGTCGTTCGCGAAGCGACTCGAAAGTGTGTCGGCAACCGCCCGCGTCGCGCGGTGCACGGCGCCCAGGAACGCGCCGAGCGCCTCGAGCGTCGCCGGCTCTGCGCGGCCGTCGGCGAGCAGCGCGTCGAGCCGGGGTGCGTCGCCCAGGTCCTCCATCACCAGCACGCGCGAATCCTCGTCGAAGGCGATCACGCGCGGCAGCACATCCGCCTGCGCGGGAACCTGCGCGCGCACGACCTCGCCGTAGCGCGCCTCGAAGACCATGCGCACGGGGTCGACCCGGTACTGCGGGAAGCGCTCGAGCGCGGGGCGCGCCTGCTTCACGATCACCGAGCGGCCGGCGGCGTCGCGCGCGCGGCGCACCCAGTTGATGTTTCCGTCGCCGGCCGCCTCGACGAC
This sequence comes from uncultured Myxococcales bacterium, assembly GCA_964566375.1. GTDB lineage: Bacteria > Myxococcota_A > UBA9160 > SZUA-336 > SZUA-336 > VGRW01. The sequence goes on along the minus strand of CAZMKX010000288.1, from coordinate 2,612 downwards.
CACGCCGCGCGCATTCGCGAGCACGCCCGCGCGCACCAGGTATCCGGGCAGTGTCGCGTCGTCGAGCGGCGGGCTCACAGGCAGGTGACCGAGCCTCCGTCGACGGGCACGATCGTGCCCGTCACGTACGCCGACGCGCGCGACGACAGGTAGATCGCCGTGCCCGCCACGTCCTCGGGCGTGCCGATTCGCCCGCGCGGATTGGTCTTGCGGATCATGTCGCCGAACTGCTCGAGCGTCGCCTTCATCATCTGGCTCTCGAACGGCCCCGGCGCGATCGCGTTCACGGTCACGTTCTCGGCGGCGAGCCTGCGCGCGAGCACGCGCGTCATGTGGTGCAGGCCCGCCTTCGCGGCCGAGTACGCGTACGTGTCCAGGAACGGCACGTGCAGCCCGTCGATCGAGCCGATGTTGATCACGCGCGCGGGATCCTCGGCCGTCGCGGCCTTGCGCAGCAGCGGCAGCAGGTCGCGCGTCAGGAAGAAGATCGACTTCAGGTTCAGGTCCATGACCTTGTCCCAGCCCGACTCGGGGAACTCGTCGAGCGGCGCGCCCCAGTTCGCGCCCGCGTTGTTCACCAGGATGTGCAGCTGCGACTCGCGCGCGGAGAGCTCCTGCACCAGGTGCTGCACGCCCGCCATCGTACCCAGGTCGGCGGCGATGCCCACGCACGTGCCGTGGCGCGACAGCTCCGCGGCCGTCTTCGCGCACGCGTCCGCCTTGCGCGAGCACACGTACGTGCGCACGCCGTTCTCGACGAACCCGCGCGCGATCATCGCCCCGATCCCGCGCGTCCCGCCCGTGACCAGCGCCACCTTGCCCTCGACCGAGAACAGATCAGAGATCTTCATCGGGGCGGATCGTA
>CAZMKX010000288.1:0-1647 GCA_964566375.1 uncultured Myxococcales bacterium | reverse complement strand
CGATGTAGAATGCCGTTCAAATCTCGGAGGGCCCGATGCCGGAGTTCTGCAAGGTCGAGCGCGAGGGGCGGCTGTGGATCGTCACGATCAACCGTCCGGACGTGATGAATTCGCTCCATCCGCCCGCGAACAAGGAGCTGGCGGCGGTCTGGGACGAGTTCGAGGCCGATCCCGAGGCCTGGGTGGGGATCATCACCGGCGCGGGCGACCGGGCGTTCTCGGCCGGGAACGACCTGAAGTACCAGGCCACCGGCGGCGACATGCGCGGCCAGCCGGCCAGCGGCTTCGCGGGGCTCACGTCGCGGTTCAGCCTGACCAAGCCGCTCATCGCGGCGGTGAACGGCGTGGCGATGGGCGGCGGGTTCGAGATCGCGCTGTCGTGCGACATCATCGTGGCGTCCGACAAGGCGATCTTCGCGCTGCCCGAGCCGCGCGTCGGCCTCGCGGCGCTGGCGGGCGGGCTGCAGCGGCTGCCGCGCATGATCCCGCTGAAGCAGGCGATGGGCATGATCCTGACCGGGCGGCGCGTGCCGGCCGCCGAGGGCAAGGAGCTCGGCTTCGTCACCGACGTGTGTCCGCACGACGAGCTGATGAAGCGGGCGCGCGCGTGGGCGGACCAGATCCTGGAGTGCTCGCCGCTCTCCATCCGCGCGAGCAAGCAGACGGCGATGCAGAGCCTGAACGTGGCCGACCTGGCCGAGTCGATGCAGAATTCCCGCTACCCGACGATCGCCGAGATGGCGCGCAGTCAGGACTTCGTCGAGGGCCCGAAGGCCTTTGCCGAGAAACGGAAGCCGCAGTGGAAGGGACGCTAGCTCCGCGAGTCACACCCACGGCCGCGAGCGCGCGCAACGACCTGCGCCGCGCGCGCATCCTGGACGCGCTGCGTGAATGCATGATCGCGCGCGGCTACGCGGGTACGAGTCTCTCGGACGTCGCGCGCGCTGCCGGCATGACACCGAGTCACCTGCTCTACTACTTCAAGGGCAAGGAGGCGGTGCTGCACGCGTACTGGGAGCGCAAGGCCGAATCGCTGCTCGCGCAGCTGCGCGCGATCGAGCCCGAGCCGCTCGAGCGCCGGCTCGACCGGGTGCCCGAGATCCTGCTCGCGGACGACACGGGCACGAAGGCGGACCTGGGCCTGTTCCTGGAGTTCTGCGGCCTGTCGGTGCACCAGAAGGACCTGTACGAGATCAAGGCGCGCTTCGACCGCGAGCTGAAGGCGTGGTTCGAGCGCCAGCTCGCCGAGAGCCCGCGCAAGCTCGGCCCGTTCATCGGCATGGCGGCCGAGAGCGCGTACTCGGTGCTGATGGGCCTGTGCACGTCGGCGTACTTCGACGAGCGGCTCGGCTTCGACCGCGCGCGCGGTCTGCTCCGCTTCACGCTCCGTCAGCTGGCCGGTTACGAGCCCCCGTTGGAGATCCGCCAATGAAGCTCCTGTACTTCCACCTGATGCCCTACACCGACCTCCCCGACGACTTCAAGGAGAAACACCCGTCGGTGTGGGTCGACATCGACTCGCGCCTCTTCGATCCGAAGAAGGCGCACCACATGTACAACGACTACATGGACGAGCTCGAGTTCGCGGCCGAGCTCGGCTTCGACGGCGTGTGCGTGAACGAGCACCACTCGAACGGCTACGGGCTC
>CAZMKX010000287.1:3498-5365 GCA_964566375.1 uncultured Myxococcales bacterium | reverse complement strand
CGCGCGGCGTGAAGGCCTTCGAGACGAGCTTGCGCAGGCGCGTGTGGTTCGGCGGATCCTGCTGCAGCATGAACTGGCCGAACGAGCGCAGCTCCGCCGGGACACGGTCGTCGCCCGGGCGCGAGCCGTCCGCGAGCCGGACTCCGGTCGGCGCGTCTCGCAGGAGCGTCACGCAATCCGCGTAGCGCGAGACCCGCCACAGACCGAGCCCCGTATCGTGCACGGGGTGGACCTCTCGCAGGCGTTTCAGCGCGGGGTGCGGGTCTGCGCGGAAGGCCGGGTCGAGCGTGTTGGCACCAAAGAAGGGGTCGGCGGGGTTCGACATGCCGCGATCGTACGCCTGCGGCTATGGTCTGCGCACGCGAGCGACGGGAGGGGGCCATGCACGTGAGAAGAGCGATCGGGATCGCGGCGCTGTGCCTGCTGGCGCACGCACCGCTTGCACGCGCCGCGGGGCCCTGGGACATCCCCGCCGAGGGCTCGTGCGACCCGGGCGCCGACACGGCCACGGCGGCGCGCCCCGACGCGCTTCCGTTCCCGTTCCGCGTCGGCGAGGTGCTCACCGAGGAGAAGACGGCGTCGCTCAAGCCGTACCTGCCGGAAGAGCTGTGGGCGAACCGCGACCGGTTCTTCTACGACGGAATGCAGCTCGAGATCGGGCCGTGCTACCGGAACTACGCTCCGCCCGAGTTCTTCTCGAAGGCGACGGAGCGTTTCCGCGGACAGGCCCGGCTCACGCCGGCCGGTGCGCTCGAGAATCAACGCGCGGGCCTGCCGTTCGCTCCGGACACGATCGATCCGAACGACCCGCAGGCGGGGCTCCGCTGGGCGTGGAACTGGGTCTCGCGCTATCGCGCCGGCGGCAGCTTCGGCGACTTCCAGCTCAGCCTGCTCGCCGCGGACCTGCACCAGCGTTTCACCGGCGAGTACTTTTTCGTGCCGCTGGTCGGGCGCGCCGACCGCGAGTCGACGGATTTCCACTTTCCCGCGCCGATCGAAGCCGACTGGGCGGCCGGCGGAGAGTCTCGGAACTCCGACACCAGCGAGGAGTGCAAGTTCCGGCAGTACGCGACCGGCAAGCGCACGCCGGACCTCTTCGTCTGGTTCGCTCCCGCGCGCAAGGTCCGGCGGGCCACCGCTCCCGATTCGGAGTCCCCGCTGCTCGCGTGTCTCGCGGACGCGAGTCTCGGCGCGAGTCTCTTCCTTCACGGCGAGTCGCCGGCGCTGCACGATTGGAAGGTTCTCGGCGTGCGGGACGTGCTGGCGCCGATCAACGCCCGCAATCCCGCCTATCCGGTCGACGCGACGCGCGGCTTCGGACCGGCGGGCGTGTCGTTCGCCAGCGATCGCTGGGAGCTGCGGCGCGCGATCGTCCTCGAGGGCCGCTTCAAGGAGGGCAGCTTTGGCGACGGCGTGAGCCGCTACGTCTGGTACGTCGACCTGCAGACGCTGGTCCCGCTGTACTACGCGGCCTACCGGGCCGACTCGCGCCAGGGCGGGCTCGGCTACTTCGTCGGGCGCTGGAGCGAGGACCGCCCGGACTACCCGCGCTGGCCCGACGATCCCGCGCGCCCTGTGCGCGTGATCGACCAGGTCGGAAGCGCCTTGGTCGACTGGAACAAGCAGGACGCCGTTCGCGCGGAGGCCTGGAACGCGGTGTCGATCCCGGCCGACGATGCGAAGCTCGTGCGGCAGATGTCGCAGTCCAGCCTGCGCGGTCACTGACGCGCGCGGCCCTACTCCGCGAAGTCGAGCAGCTCCTTGACCGTCTGCTGGTCGAACTTGTAGCGGAACGAGACGAACGGCCCGTGATTCGTCCAGTCGTTCTGCGAGAAGTCCTTGTCGTTGTAGCCGCCCCAGTTGTAGC
>CAZMKX010000287.1:0-3398 GCA_964566375.1 uncultured Myxococcales bacterium | reverse complement strand
TTCGTCCAGTCGTTCTGCGAGAAGTCCTTGTCGTTGTAGCCGCCCCAGTTGTAGCCGGCGCTCACCCACATGTTCTTCATCAGCACGTAGCCCAGGGACAGCCCGTACAGGTGCTGCAGGTTGCCGTCGCTCCAGGAGTGGCGCATACCGACGCGGCCGCCGATGTCCCAGTTGCCCCAGAGATCGCGCCGGAGCTCGATTCCCGTGACGTCGGTGTACCCGTTCAGGTTCTCGCCGTCGATCCGTTCGAACAGGTACTTCGCGCCGTACTGCAGCGACACCTGCGTCTTGGAGTCGAGCTTCACGTTGAAGTTCATGTTGTTCACCAGGCGCGTCGCCCGGCTCTCGAAGACGTCGTCGTCCAGCCGCTCGTTGCGCAGCTCGAGCGATTCGAGCAGCGTGAAGCGGCTGCCCACCGGCCGGTAGACGCCCGAGAAGCGCAGCCGGCCGAGTGACTCGACGCCGTCGAGCGCGGTGTTCTGGCGCACGGTGCCGTCGGAGCTGTAGACCGGACCCGAGCTGTAGTCGGGTCCCGTCGTGAGGGCCGAGCTCGAGCCGCTGGCGTTGAAGAACTCGGCGCGCAGGGCGATGCCGATGCCCGCGTCGAGCTCGCGGTACGCACCGGCCGTGATGCCCCACTTGTCCTGGACGTCGCCGATGCGCGTCTCGACGCGCAGGTTGGCGGCCCAGACGTCCTGCGCATAGGTGGTGCCGACGGAGATCGAGGTGAAGTCGTCGCCCTGCGAGTCGCCCGCCAGGCCGTAGTTCACGGGCTGGCTCGAGCCGAACGGGGAGATCTGATCCGGCGCCAGGTCGTCACCCTTCAGTGTCACGGAGTTGTCGACGGCGAAGTCGAAGGACAGCGCGTCGGTGAGCTGGTAGGTCTGCAGGAGTCCCAGGGTCCCGAAGAGCCGCTCGCTGTCCTGCTGGCTGCGCTGGCCGATCGCGGCCGTGGCCTGCCCGCCCTGCCACGGGCTCGTGCGCAGGCCCACGCGCGTGGCCGCGGTGCTGCGCTCGCTCGCGAGCGTGAGCTCCTCCTCTCCGAAGAGCGTGAGCTCGGGGAGGAGCTCGAAGTCCGCGCCGACCAGGAAGCGGGTCGGGAAATCGAGGCTCTGGTCGCCGCCGACGGCAACCTCGGAGTCGGCGCGAAGCTTGAGCCGGTTCTGATAGAGCAGATAGCTGCCGCCGCCGAGCACCTGCGGCGACGTGCCCTCCTCGCCGTCCGAGAACTGGTCGTGCGCCCAGCGGAAGCCGCCGTATCCGCTGAGCGGCCCTTCGTGGTGCTCGGCGCGGCCCTCGAAGAGCTCGCGTCGCGCGTCCGACGCGACGTCGACCTGGCGGAACGCCTGTCCCGTGAGCTGCAACGTGTCGCTCCAGCGATAGCGTGTGTCGAGTCCGAGCTGCTGCATGTTCGACTCGCTGCCGCTCTGCTGGCCGAGGCCGAAGCCCGGACGCTGCTCGCGCCAGTAGAGGCGCGAGTCGAGGTCCTTGTCGCGACGCGCGAGCTCGGCGAGCCAGGCGCCGCCCTTCTCGTCCACGTTCGGGTCCGCGAGGGAGTCGACGAGCGACGAGCGCGTCATCGCGTACTCGCCGCGCAGGGTCGTGGCGGAGTCGAGATCGATCCGCAGGTCCGTTCCGTACAGGCTCGAGGTCTGCCCGACCGTGCCCTCGTGGATCAGCGACGTGCCGAGCTCGACGCCGTCGTCGAAGAGCTTCACCGCCGCGCGGCCGCCGCCGTTCATCTCCTGGTCGGAGTCGTCGTCCGCCTCGTACTCGACGACGATGTACACGGGATTGAAGCCCTCACCCGTGCTCGGGATCGGGCGCTTGAAGAAGAGCGTGCCCGCGGCGAAGTCGATGTTGTAGTCGACCCAGCGCGCCTGGCCCTCGCTCGAGATGACCCGGTCGCCGTGGAAGCGGTCGCGGACCTCGATCGTCACGCGCTCGCTGTTCAGCACGAGCCCCTCGCGCGACAGCCGGTACAGGCCGGAAGTGCCGTCGCCGCGGATCTCGTCGCGCACGAACGCCTGGCTCGTGTCGGTGCCGAAGGCGTTCACGCTCACGTAGTCACCGTCGTACTCGCTGTGGAAGCCCGTGACGTTGCGGCTGTAGCGCGAGAGCTCCGTGACGGTGAGACCGGTCTGGAAGTCGCCGAAGAGCGCGTAGAACTGCTTGCGCTCGAGCTTCACGTAGAGCTTCTCCTGGCTCGGCGCCTCGAAGCCCTGGGTGGTCGCGTCACCGTACAGTGTGTAGTACTGGTTCGGGTCGAGGCCGCCCGCGAGCGCGGCCTGGTGGATCGCGTCGGACGACTCGTTCTCCTCGCGCTGCGAGTCGTAGGCCGCCGTGAGGAGCCACGAGCCCTTGATGCGGCCCTTGGCGAAGACGGTGGTGCCGCGCTCGAGGTCGTAGCCGTCGTCCAGGCCCGAGGGGAGGACGCTCTCCGCGTGCTCGCTGATGTCGTTGTAGGCGAGCGTTCCGCCGGTGAGGCCGACCAGCACCCAGTCCCGCGCGTCCGCTTCCAGCCAGGGGCGCAGCTCCTTGCGGTGCTGGCCGGCGAGCATGAAGCGCATGTTCACGCGGCCCGACGTGGTCGTGGGTGCGAGCTCGATCCGCGCGATGCCGCCCTCGCCGATCACGTACGTGGGTGACTCGGGCGGAAGCCCCGCCTGTCGCTTCAGCTCGCGCATCGCCGGCTCGAGATTCGGACGGTACGGCGGGTCGACCTCGTAGGCGCCGACCTGTCCGCGGCGGGCGGGCTGGCCGTCCTCGTCGCTGAAGCGCACGGCGATCACGGGCGGCGTACTGCCGTCCGCGACGAAGCGCGAGAGCTCGGGCACGAGCTCGGCGCGGAACGGCGGCCCCGCGTAGTGGAGCGTGCGCTCGATGCGCGCGAGCTCGTTGCCGGCGGCGTCGAGCTCGCGCACGGTGAACGCGTTGTCGCCGTCCTCGAGATCCACGCCGCGCCAGCGCGAGAGCGCGACCGTCTTCGCGGAGTTCGTGAACGTGCCCTCCAAATTGAACTTCGAGACCTCCGCGCCGTTCTGCACGAGCTCCAGCGTGGTGCCGGGCGCGTGCTGGATCGCGATGTGCACGCTCGCGATCGCGGCGGCGAACTCCGGCTCCGGCGAGAGCCAGACGAAGCCCGGCTGCGCCTGCTCGAGCCAGGTCTTCCCGAAGACCGTCGGCTTGGGCGGAGCGGGCGGGACGACGGGCGTCGTGACCGTGGTCCAAGGCTCGCCGGGCCGGAGACCGAGCGTCTCCACGACCTGCATTCCGCTGCCGGAGCTCGATTCACCCTGGAGCAGCGTCTTTGCCACCGGCGTCTTCGCGAGCGGCTCGGTCGGGGTCTCGAACATCACGATCGACGACGTCTCGTACTTTCCGTCCGCGGGATTCTC
>CAZMKX010000286.1:0-5376 GCA_964566375.1 uncultured Myxococcales bacterium | reverse complement strand
GAGTACTACCTTCACACGGTAGGAGCCCCGAGTTCGAATCTCGGATCGCCCACCAGATTTCGCGTCGCTTCGTACAAAGCTCCGGCCCGGACGCCGCCGTAGAGCCGCACGAACGACCCGAGAGCTCGTGGACCCGGCACGTGGCTTGCTACTCCAAGTCTCCATGGAAACCCGAAGCAATCCCTGGAAGACCGCCGTCATCGCCACGTCGATCGGGGCGGCAGCGTTTGGCCTTCTCGGGCTCGCCTTCGCGGGCGGCTCGAGGGTGTTCCGGGACTCGCAGCCTGAAGCGCGCGAGCCCGCGCGGGCGGTCGCGCACGCGAGCCCGCGCCCGAGCCCGACGATCGTCGAGAACTGCAACATCTACGCGGCCCAGGCCCGAGACAACGTGCGGATCGCCAAGAACGGCGCGGTCGGCGCCGTCGCCGGCGCGGGCGTCGGCGCGGCGGGCGGCGCGATCGTCGACGGCGGAAAGGGCGTGGGGAAGGGTGCCGGGATCGGGGCGCTCGTCGGCCTCACGGCCGGCGCGCTCTACGGCCTGAACGAAGAGAACAAGAAGTCCGAAGCCGCGCGCTCTGCCTATGCCGAGTGCGTCGCTCGAGGTGGCCGATGATCCGTTTCCGTTCTCGGGCCTCGAGTGTGTTGCTGTTGGCTTTTGCGCTTCAGGCGTCCGGCTGTGCGTTCGACGTGCGAAACTCAGCCGACGAAGGCCGCGAGCAGACGCGCGGGTCCGTGGACGAGAGCCGGAGTACCGGTCACGGGCCTTTCAGCTACGTCACGGCCGTGGTCGCGAGCCTCGTGTACTTCCCGGCGAAGGTGCTTTTCGCGGTCGGCGGTGGCGCGATCAGCGCCGTCTCGTACGTCGCGACCCTCGGCAGCACGTATCCCGCCAAGTCGATCTGGAACGCCAGCGTCGACGGCGACTACATTGTGACACCGCTCATGATCGAGGGCGGCGACCGGGTCGAGTTCATCGGCAACTGAGCGGAACGGTCGGGCATTTTCTCGCGGCTCCGGCTATAGAATGGCCGCACCCGACCCAGTAGCTCAGCTGGATAGAGCGTCTGCCTCCGGAGCAGAAGGTCGCAGGTTCGAATCCTGCCTGGGTCGCCAGTCCGCTGTGCGCCGCTTGCTCTGCTTGGGCGATCGCAGGACAATCGTCGCATGACCCACTGCAACGGCGTCCACCACCTGGCGATCTCGACGGGCGACATCAAGGCGCAGATCGAGTTCTTCAACGACGTGCTCGGAATGGAGCTCGTGGCCCTCTACTGGATGCACGGCGTCGCGGGCGCATGGCACGGCTTCATGAAGATGAACGATCGCTCGTCGATCGCGTTCGTGCAGACGCCGGAGATCGCCAAGATCGATCGCGTGCTCGGCGTGTCCCACTCCGGCAGCCCGGGTGGACCCTCGGCTCCCGGCACCATGCAGCACCTCGCGTTCAACGTGGATTCCTACGACGAGCTGCTCGCCATGCGCGACCGCATCCGTTCGCGCGGCATCAGCGTGGTCGGCCCGATCCACCACGGGATGTGCGACTCGATCTACTTCGGCGGCCCCGAAGACCTGGCGCTCGAGGTCTCGACGTCCGAGAAGCCGATCGACGGCCGCGCCTGGATCGATCCCGAAGTCGTTGCGCTCGCGGGGATCTCGTCCGAGGAGCTCGAGCGCTTCCGCAAGCCGGCCGCGTTCGCGTCGCGCGGCGGCGCGGTGCCGCAGCCGCCGCTCGACAAGGCAAAGCCCTGGATGCGGGGCTGGCCCGCGGGCGTGCTCGAGCACTTCGTCGCGATGAAGGACGAGGAGTTCACCGCGCAGATGAGCGAGACCGAGCCGCCCGTGAAGGTGGACGAGCGTTGATCGAGGTCCATCACCTCAACAACTCGCGCTCGCAGCGCGTGCTCTGGCTGCTCGAGGAGCTCGAGCTCCCCTACACGATCGTGAAGTACCAGCGCGATCCGGTGACGAATCTCGCGCCCGAGTCGCTGAAGGCGATTCATCCGCTCGGCAAGTCGCCGGTGATCCGCGACGACGGCCAGGTGGTGATCGAGTCGGGCGCGATCATCGAGTACGTCGTCCGCAAGTACGGCAAGGGCCGACTCGCTCCCGCGGAGGGCACGCCCGAGGCCGTCGCGTACCTGCAGCTCATGCACTACGCGGAAGGCTCGGCGATGCTGCCCGTGATGCTTCGGCTCTATCTGAGCCGGCTCGGCGAGGCCGCGAAGCCGCTCGAGCCGCGCGTCGCGAGCGAGATCGAGAACCACATGGGGTACCTCGACCGGCTCCTCGGCGCGAACGACTGGTTCGTGGGCAACACGTTCTCGGCGGCCGACATCCAGCTCTCCTTCGCGATCCAGGCGGCGCGCCTTCTCTACGGCCTCGAGAAGTTCCCGCGCCTGGCGCGGTTCCTCGATCGAATCCACTCCCGCCCGGCCTACAAACGCGCGCTCGAGAAGGGCGGAGCGTATGCTTTCGGGAGCTGAAAGCTCCCAGGAGATCGCGATGCACGTCGGAATCCAGCTCGTCCTGCAGAACTACCGCGAGTCCACGAACGACGGAGCGGTGCTCGACCGCGAGTACCACCTGGCGGAGCTCGCCGAGCCGCTCGGCTTCGACTCGATCTGGTGCGTCGAGCACCATTTCGATTCGTACTCGATGGGTCCCGACACGCCGCAGATCCTGGCGTACCTGGCGGGACGCACGAAGAAGATCAAGCTCGCGACGGGCGCGGTGATCCTGCCCTGGAACGATCCGCTGCGTGTGGTCGAGAAGATGATCCTGCTCGACCACCAGGCGAAGGGCCGCGTGATGTTCGGCATGGGGCATGGCCTCGCGCGCATGGAGTACGACGGCTTCCAGATCGACATGAACACCGCCCGCGACCGCTTCGCGGAGGCGGCGCGCATGATCCTCGACGGCCTCGAGACGGGCATCGTCAAGGGCGACGGTCCCTACTACAAACAGAAGCCGATCGAGGTGCGTCCGCGGCCGCGCGGCGCGACGTGGAAGGACCGCACCTACATGGTGGCGATGTCGCCGACCTCGACGCCGCTCTGCGCGGAGCTCGGCGCGCAGCCGATGGTCTTCGTGCAGAAGCCGTGGGAGGAGACGAAGGAGCACATCGAGCTCTTCCGCACGTGCTGGGAGAAGCACCACGCCTCGAAGCCGCCGGCGCCCACCTTCGCCGAGTTCATGGTCTGCTCGGAGAGCGCGAGCGAAGCGAGCGATCTCGCGAAGGAGCACATCGCGAACTACTACCACTCGGTGGTGACGCACTACGAGTTCACGAAGGTCGAGAACTTCGAGAAGAAGGGCTACGGCTCGTACGCCGAGCAGGCCAAGGCGCTCGGCGAGCTGGGCGTCGACAACGCGGCGAAGGGCTTCGTCGAGATCAACGCCTATGGAACGCCCGAGCAGGTGGTCGAGAAGCTGCGTGCGCGCAAGGCACTGATCGGCGACTTCAACCTGTCGATCGTGCCGACGTTCGGAGGCCTGTCCGATGCGGCGGCGGAGAAGAGCATGCGCCTGATCGCCGAGAAGGTGCTGCCGAAGGTGCGCGCGTTCTGATCGCAGACTGACCCGTAGGCGTTCAGTTCGGCGCGCGAGTCGCCGAACCGACGGCATGACGCTCGGGAAGATGTCCGTCGGACGGATGCTTCTCCTGATCGGCGTGTCGTTCCTGCTCCCGATTGCGCTCTCGACGTCGCTCCTGACGCGCTCACTCTCGGCGAGCCTGCGACTGGCCGAGCGGGAGCGCGCAGGCGTCGCGTACCAGGCCGCGGTCGTCGACGTTCTCGTCGACCTGACGCGCTTCGCGCATCAGATGCGCTCGGGCGGCGCGGCCGCCGAGTCGAGCGAGGCGTTGAGCGACAGCTTCGCCAGGCTCGCCGCGCGGCAGGCGACGCACGCGGGCGTCCTCGGCACCACGCCCGAGGCGCTCGCAGCGGCCGAGATGGGCGCCATCGAGCCGGCAGAGCTCGAGGCGCGTTTTCGCGCACTCGCTCAGGAGCTCACGGCGCTGCCGAGGTTCGAGCGAGACCTGCGCCTGCGCGAGCTGATCGTCGACGTGCGTGCGCTCGTCCAGTACGTGGGCGAGACCTCCAAGCTCGTGCTCGACCCCGAGCTCGATTCGCGCTTCCTGATGGCGCTGACGACCGACGCGATCCCGAAGAGCGTCCTGCACCTCGACGCGCTGCTCGCGGTGTCGGGCCGCCCGGTTGCGGGGGAGCCGCTCGCGGACCTCGACCGCCAGGAGGTGTACAGCCTGACCTCGCTCGTGGGCGAGGGCGATCTCGAGCAGATCAGCTCGAACGGGGCGAAGGCGCTGCAAGCCGACGCCGCTACGCGCGGGATCAGCGAGGCGCTCCAGCGAGACCTGCCTCCCGCGCTCGATCGACACGGATTTGCGTTGCTCGAGGTGAACCGCTGCGCGCAGCAGATCACGATGACGCAGGATGCCGGCGGATTCGCGACCGAGTTCGCGAAGGGCTCGCTCGAGGCGCTGGACGCGACGCACGCGCTGTGGCGCGTGTCCGCGGCCGGCCTCGACGAGCTGCTCGCGCGCCGCGCCGAGAGCCTCGCGCGTGAGCGCGGGCTCGCGCTCCTGGTGGTCACGGCCGCGATCGGCCTCGCGGGGGCTCTCGCCTGGCGCATCTCCCTCCACATCACGCGACCTCTGGCCGAGGCCGTCAGCGTCGCCGCGTCGCTCGTGGGCGCGCAGGCGAGCGCCGCGGGCGCGCCGGGCGAGCAGCTCGGTGCAAGCGAGATCCTGCGCGCGACGCACGCGCTCGGGCGCCTCGCGGGGTCGCTTCGCGATCTGGTCGGCCGCGTGAAGGGCACGGTTGAGAGCCTCGGCCGGTCGGTCGAGGCGCTCTCGCCGGTCGCGGAGCAGATCGAGCAGACGTCGACGGGACTGCGCGAGAGCGCGCGAGAGATGGACCATGCGAGCGAGGCGGCAGCCCGAAGTCTGGAGAGCGCAGCCTCGGCAGCGAATCAGGCGAGCCGCGGTGTCGAGGCGCTCGCGTCGGGAGCGAGCCGCGTGAGCGGCGACATGGAGGCCGCGCGCGGCGACGTCGAGTCGGTGAACGACTCGATCCGCTCCGTATCTGCGGCCGTCGAGGAGCTGTCCGTCTCGCTCTCCGACGTCGCGCGGAGCTCGAGCCACTCCGCACAGATCGCCGACAGCGCCGCCCGCAATGCGCGCGAGACCACGGCCGCGTTCGACAAGCTTCGCATTGCCGCGGAGGAGATCGGCAACGTCGTCGGCGTGATCAGCGACATCGCCGACCAGACGAACCTGCTGGCGCTGAACGCGCGCATCGAGGCCGCGAGCACGGGCGAGGCCGGCCGCGGCTTCGCCGTGGTCGCGAACGAGGT
>CAZMKX010000285.1:0-5381 GCA_964566375.1 uncultured Myxococcales bacterium | reverse complement strand
GGTCCTCGAGCCACTGGATCACTTCGATGTCGAGGTGGTTGGTGGGCTCGTCGAGGAGCAGCAGGTCCGGCTCCGAGACGAGCGACTGCGCCAGCGCCACGCGGCGCCGCCAGCCTCCCGAGAGCGCGCCGATGCGCGTGTCGGCCGGCAGCTCGAGTCGCGCCAGGATCTGGTCGACGCGCTGCGACAGGCTCCAGCCGTCACAGGCCTCGATCTCGTGCTGCAGCTCCTCCATGCGCTTGAGCTGCGACGGATCGTCGGCCACCGCGTGCGAGACGTGGTGGAACTCCGCGAGCAGGCGCCCGACCTCAGCCAGGCCCTCGGCGACGACCTCGAAGACCGTGGCCTCGTCGTCGAAAGGCAGCTCCTGCGACAGGCGCGCGATGCGCAGGCCGGGCATGCGCCAGATCTCGCCCGCGTCGGGGACCACTTCGCCGTCGACGATCTTGAGCAGCGTGGACTTGCCGGCGCCGTTCCGGCCGATCAGGCAGACGCGCTCGCCGGCCTCGATCTGGAAGTCCGCCCGCTCGAGCAGGGCGTGGCGGCCGAACGAGATCGAGACGCTTGCGAAGCTGAGGAGGGGCATGGGGCCGGGAGCATAGGACGAAACCCGGGAATTTCAGCCGGGGGCGACCTCGTAGGCCTCGCGGTCCGCCCGCCGCGTCCGCGCCGCGAACTCGTCCATCGTGTGCGGCCACTGCGTGACGATCGTGCCCGACGGGCCGCGGTAGTAGTTGCCGCACGCCGCCTGCCAGACCGCGACCCCGTCGAGATCGCGCTGGAGAGCCGCGTTGTAGCGGTCCATCGCGTCGCGTCGGACGTCGAGCCACGCGAGTCGCTCCCCCTCGATGCGCTCGATCTGCCGCAGCGCGTAGTCCACCTGACACTCGAGCATGGTGAGGATCGAGCCGTTGTTCGTGTTCGGCCCGTAGAGCATGAACAGGTTCGGGAAGCCCGAGGTCACGATGCCCAGGTACGCCTGCGCACCCGCGCTCCAGGCCTCGTCGATGCGGCGGCCGCCGCGCCCCGTCACCTCGATCGCCGACAGGTAGCGCGAGACCTGGAAGCCCGTGGCCGCGATGATCGTGTCGACCTCGCGCGCCCGGCCGTCGGCGGTGACGATCGCATTCGGGGTGATGCGCGCGATCGCGTCGGTCACCAGCTCCACGTGCGGGAGGTTGAAGGTCGGGTAGTACAGGTTCGAGAGCAGCGGTCGCTTGCAGCCGAACGGGTGGCTCGGCGTGAGCTTGCGGCGCACCTCGGGGTCCGCGACGACGGACAGGTTCCGCAGGCCCGCCTCCTCCGAGTCGCGCAGCGCCGCGGCGTCCGAGAAGGTGATGAAGGCGTCGAGATCCCTGTAGATCTGCGCGCGGGATTCGAGCAGCGCGTTCGGATCGTCGCGCAGGTGCGCGAGCTGCGCCTCGGTGTAGGGCGCGTCGTCCTTGGGGATCACCCAGTTCGCCGTGCGCTGGAAGACGTGGAGCTTCCTCGCCGTCGGCGCGATCTCGGGAACGAGCTGCACGGCGCTCGCCGCGCTGCCGGTCACGCCGAGCCGCTCGCCGGCGAGATCGTGCGCGTGGTTCCAGCGCGCGGAGTGGAAGATCGTGCCGCGAAAGCCGTCGAGCCCCGGAATCGACGGCCACGCCAGCTCGTTGAACATGCCCATCGCGCTGATCACGATCGGGGCCTCGACCGCGCTGCCATCCGCCATCTCGAGCCGCCAGAGGGCGCGAGGCTCGTCCCAGCGCGCGCTGCGCACCGCGTTGCCCGTGCGGACATACTTCGCGAGCCCGTACTTGCGGACCACGTGTTCGAGATAGGCGAGGATCTCGGGCTGGCCCGCGAACGGGCGCGACCAGTCGCGCTTCAGCTCGAACGAGAACGAGTACAGGTGCGATTTCACGTCGCACTCGGCGCCCGGGTAGCGGTTGTGCCACCAGGTTCCGCCGACGCCGTCGGCCTTCTCGAGGATCACGAAGTCGCGGATGCCGCGCTTCTCGAGCTGGATGCCCGCGCAGATTCCGCCGGGCCCCGCACCGATGATCGCGACGCGACAGGTCGTCAGGGAGCTCATCGTGCGGATCCTAGGCGAATGCGTGGGCGGAGTCCGTTCGGGCCAGCGCGCGGAGCCGCGCGAGCAACGCGTCGCCGTCGCGCTCGCGCAGGTACGAGAGCCGGGTCGACTCGTCCGGCACGAGGCCCCCGGCGGTCCAATGGCGCAGGAGCTGCTTCACGCGTGCGGCGATTCCGCCGGCGGGCCACTGCACGCGCTCGCGCATCGTGTCGGCGTAGTCGACGAGGAAGCGGGCGGCCTCGGCGCGGCTCACGCGCCGGCCGCTGAAGATCCACGGGTCCGCGAGCGCGCCGCGGCCGACCATCGCGAAGGCCGCGCCCGTCTCGGCTCGCATTCGCGCGAGGTCCGCGTGCGCGGCGACTCCGCCGTTCCCGCAGACGGGGATCGACACCGCGCGTACGGCGCGCGCGATGCGCGTCCAGTCGACTGCGTCGCAGTATCCCTCGGCGCGCGTGCGGCAGTGGAGCGTCAGCAGGCTCGCGCCGCCCGCCTCGGCCGCGCGCGCGAGCTCCTCGACGCGCGACCCGTCGTCGAAGCCCGCGCGCAGCTTCGCGGTGACCGGCACGCTCACCGCGTCCACCACGGCGCGCACCACGCGCTCGAGCGCGAGCGGATCGCGCAGCAGGGCCGATCCCGCGCAGCCGCGCAGCGCTCCCTTCGCGGGGCAGCCGAAGTTCAGGTCGACGAGCGGCGCACCGGCCTCCACCGCATTTCGCGCGGTGCGCGCGAGGTGCGCGAGGTCGGCACCCATCAGCTGACGGCCCACGGGCTGCGCGAAGCGCGTCGGGCCGAGCTGACGGCGGAGCACGGCGCGCGGGATCGGCGCGACGCTCACGCGCACGAACTCCGAGAAGGCGCCGCCGAGCCAGCGCGCGTCGTTTCGCGCGAGCACCAGGTCGCGGAAACACGGCTCGGTGACGCCCTCCATGGGCGCGAGCAGCGCGTCCGCGGTGAAGGGCAGCACGGCGGCGATCACTGCAGCGTGACGACGATCTTTCCGAAGTGGCCGGCCTCCTGCATGCACCGGAACGAGGCGGGCGCCTCCTTGAAATCGAAGACGCGGTCGATCACCGGCGCGAGGCGGTTCGCGCTGAAGGCCGCAGCCATCGCGCGGAACATCTCCGCGCTGCCCACGTAGATCCCTTGGACACGCAGGCTCTTCTGCAGCACCTGCATCGGGTTGACCGTGCCCGCGAAGCCGGTCAGCACGCCGATCAGCCAGACGCACCCCCCGTGGCGCGTCGCCAGACACGACTTCTCGAGCGTGCCCGCGCCCCCGACCTCGACGACGTGGTCGACGCCGCGTCCGCCGGTCAATGCGAGCACGGATTTCTCCCAGTCCGGGGTCTTCGCGTAGTTGATCGTCTCGTGCGCGCCGAGAGCCCGCGCCCGCTCGAGCTTCTCGTCGCTGCTCGAGGTGACGATCACCCGCGCGCCGTGCATGCGCGCGATCTGCAGCGCGAAGAGCGAGACGCCGCCGGTGCCGAGCACGAGCACGCTCTCGCCCGCCGCGAGCTTGCCCTGCGTGACGAGCGCGTTCCAGGCGGTGAGCGCGGCGCAGGGAAGGGTCGCGGCTTGCTCGAAGCTCCAGCCCGCGGGCACGGGAACGGCGCCGACCTCGTCGAGCCGCGCGTGCGTCGCGAGCATGCCTTGCAGCCGTCCACCCAGCGCGGTCTCCATCGCCTCGGCAGTGATCGGTCCCGCGTCCCAGCCCTGGAAGAACGTGCCCGCGACGCGGTCCCCGACACGGACGCGCGTCACGTCGCGGCCGATCGCCACGACCTCGCCCGCGCCGTCCGAGCAGGGCACGAGCGGCCAGCGGTCGCGATCGGCGAAGCCGAGCACGTGCAGCAGGTCTCGGTAGTTGAGCGATACGGCCCGCACGCGCACGACGATCTCGCGGGCGCCCGGCACCGGCACCGCACGTTCGGTCGCGACGAGCGCGTCGATGCCGCCGTCCTTCTGGATCTCCCAGGCGTTCATCTACTTCACGTCTCCTTGCCGGCGGGACTCCGCAGCGTAGTCGGGAAAGAAGAGCTGCTCGCCGTCGATGCGGTACGCGGCGATGGATTGCTGCCCTGCGGGCGAGCATAGCCAGTCGATGAACGCCTGGCCGGCCGCGGCCTTCACCTGCGGGTGCTTCGCCGGGTTCACGAGCATGACGCCGTAGGGGTTGAACAGGCTCTTCTCGCCCTGGACGAGCACGACCAGATCCCCGCGATTGCGGAACGAGAGCCAGGTGCCGCGATCCGTGAGCGTGTAGGCGTTCATCCCCGAAGCGATGTTGAGCGACGGTCCCATGCCGGAGCCGGTCTCGCGATACCAGTCGCCCTTCGGCTCGGCGAAGCCGGCCTCGAGCCAGATTCGCCGCTCCGCCGCGTTCGTGCCGCTCTTGTCGCCGCGCGACACGAACGGCGCCTTCGCTGCTTCGATCTTCCTGAACGCCTCGACGACGGGGAGGCCGCGCGCACCCGCCGGGTCGGACTTCGGGCCGACCACGACGAAGTCGTTGTACATGACCGGATAGCGCTTCACGCCGAATCCCTCGGCCAGGAACTTCTCCTCGGCGACGGGGTCGTGAACGAGCACCACGTCCGCGTCGCCGCGGCGCGCGAGGTCGAGCGCCTGCCCGGTGCCGACGGCGACGACGCGCACCTCGATCCCGTTCGCCTTCGTGAACTCGGGGAGCAGGTGCGCGAACAGCCCCGACTGCTCGGTGGATGTCGTGGAGGCGACGGTGATCGATTCCCTGGGGGCTTGCGCCGCGGCACCGCTCGCCAGCAGCGTCGCGAGCAGTGCGAGCAGGATTCCCGGTTTCATGGCAGCTCCGCTTTCAGGTATTGGCTCTTCTCGGGTGAGGACGACGGCGCGAAGAAGTCCGCAGTCGCCGCCTTCTCGCCGACGCGACCAGCGTGGAGGAAGATGATCTCGTCCGCAATGCGCCGGGCCTGGCCGAGGTTGTGGGTCGTCATGATGATCGCCGCGCCGGTCCGGTGGATCTCGAGGATCACGCGTTCGACCTCCGCCGCCGCAGCCGGGTCGAGGCTCGCGGTCGGCTCGTCGAGAAAGAGCGCGCGCGGCTCGAGCGCCCAGGCGCGCGCGAGCGCGAGGCGCTGCTGCTCGCCGCCCGAGAGCACGCGCGCGGGCCGATCCGCGAGGTGCGCGAGTCCGACGCGCTCGAGCACTGCGCGCGCGCGCCGCTCGCGCTCGGAGCCGTCGACCCCGTTCACGGCGAGGGCATAGCGCACGTTGGCGAGCGCCGAGCGGCGCAGCATCACCGGCCGCTGGAAGACCATCGCCTGAGCCC
>CAZMKX010000284.1:1415-5401 GCA_964566375.1 uncultured Myxococcales bacterium | reverse complement strand
GCGCGCGCGCCGAAGATCTCGGGGTGAGCAGGAGGGCTCGATGATGGCGACCTCCGTCGCCCCGCCCGGCGCGGGCTTCTCGGTGGTTCGCGGGCTTCGCGACGCGAAGCGCGGCGGACGCCGCGTCGTGGACCGCTACCGCGTCGAGCTCACGACGGGAGGCGCCGTCCTGCACTGCGACGAGACGCCGGGCATCGACGTGCGCATCGACGCGAGCTTCGCCTTCAGCGAAGTGGATGCGCGAAAGCTGGGTCCGCGCACGATCCTGCTCGACGGGGCGGGCGCATTCGCGCCGATGATCGACGGCGAGGCGAAGCTGTACAACCTCGACCATCACCAGGGCTGTGTGCGCGCGTTCACGCTCGCGACCTGCGAGCAGGCGCTCGTGCTCGTCGCGAAGGGCCTCGACCTCGATCGCGGCGGCTGGACCGTCTACGCCAACGAGGCCGACCTCGACGTGGTGCTGGCGCTCTGGGTCCTGCTCAACCATCGCCGCGTCGTGCAGCTCGGCGACGCGGAGCGCGAGATCCTCCTGCCGCTGCTCCGGCTCGAGGGCGCGATCGACGCGATCGGCACCGAGGCCTCGAGCCTCTGCGGCCTGCCCGCCGCCGCGCTGGACGACGCGAGGCGGCGCATCGACCACCTCTTTCAGCGCGAGCAGTCGCTGCGCGCGCTGCCGACGCTCGACGCGACCGCGCGCACGGCCGCGTTGCTCCGCGAGGTGGATGCGATCGTCTTCGCCGAGACGGACTTCGGCGACTTCCGGCCGGTCGAGGAGCTGCTCGGGAACAGCGAGCTCAGCGACGAGCTCGTCGCGGTCGCGTGCCGCGACTCGGCGGGCATCTACGACGTGGAGCGCCGGCTGCGCGAGCGCTGGGGCGCGCGTCTCGGCCTGATCGTCCTCCAGAGTCCGTCGGGGCGATACACGCTGCGCGCGTCCGCAACACTCGCGGGTGTCAGGCTCGCGCCGCTCTACGCGCTCTTGAATCTCGTCGACCCCGCCGTGGACGGCCGACCCGACTCGCAGCGCTGGGGAGGCAGCGACGAGATCGGCGGCTCTCCGCGCGACCGGCGCTCCCGCCTGACACCCGACGGCGTCCTGCGCGCCGCTCGGTGGGTGGCGCGGCGCCCGCTTCGCACGGCGCGAGCCGCTGCGAACGCCGTCGCCGCCAGCGTCGCGGTCGCACTCGCCGCCGCGCTCGCCGCACCCGGTCTGCTCGAGATCCTGGGTGCCAGCGTGTCGCCGCACCTCGAGGCGTGCGTTCCGCTCGCAACGAGCGGCGCGATCGCGCTCGCGGCCGCGTCGCTGCTGACGCGGCGACAGGCGCGAACGTCGTTCGAGGTTCCGGGCTGGCGCAGGCCCGCGGGGCGGATCTGGCTTCCGCTCATGGCACCCGTGGTCGCGCTTGCGGGTGCGGGCGGCGCCTGGCTGCCCGCTCCCGCCGGCGCGGATCCGGCCGCGCTCGTCGCATCGGCCTCGGCCGCTGCCCTCGCCGCACTCGGCTTCGAGGCCTGGTTCCGCGGCTGGGTGCACGGCCTGATCCAGCTCGCCAGCCCGCCGCGCGCGAGCGAGCGCCCGCCGCTCGTTTCGCGCGCCACTGTGGTCTCGGCCGCCCTTTACGCGTTCGCGATGCTCGCCGCGCAGCGACCCGCGGACGCGGTGCCCACCGCGGTCGCCGCGCTTCTCGCCGGCCTCACGCTCGGCGCTCTGCGCGAGCGCTCGCGCTCACTCTGGCCGGGGATCGGCGCCCAGCTCCTCGCCGCTGCGCTCGCCCTCTGGCTCCGCGGCTGAGCCGGAAACCGCTTCGCGCCTCGCGCCCGCGAGGCGCCGTGCGCGGAGCGACTCCTGCGCCGCCGACTTCTCCCGCTCAGCCTTCGTGCGCCCCTCGCGCGCTCGCGCGGCCTCGGCGGCGCGCGCGTCGGCCTCGCGTTTCCGGCGCTTGCGGAAGCGCTTCAGGTTGACCGGGTCGGTCACGCGTCGCTCGAGCGGGTCACGGCTCGAGACTACAGCATCTCGCGGCCCTTCCAGGAGAGCTCCCACAGGCAGTTGGCGGCGCCTTCCGCGCGGCAGCGCGTGTGGCGGACCTTTACGTCTTCGAAGCCCATCATCGCCATGCGCTCCGCCTGGTAGCCGGTGAACGTGTCGCAGAGCTCGCGCGAGGGCGTCGCGAAGTTCGCGAACTCGAGCACGGCGTGGCCCGGCTCGCGTTCGAGCACCTTCATCTCGCCGCTGTCGTACATCGAGGACAGCAGCGTGAACGACGCCTGCCGGTTGCGAGCCTTCGCAAGCCGGCTGTACGTGCCCTGCATGTGTGCGCGCGCGGCGTCCCGGCCCATCTGCTCATAGACGTCCGCCCGGCCCGAGATCAGCTTGCCCGCGACACGCAGAAGCGTCAGGTACTCGTCCAGCGGGTACCACGAGGCCACCACGATCCGCTCGTCGAGATAGCGCGCCAGGCTCGCCGGCAGCGCCGCGGCCGCGCGCTCCCGGTTGGCGCGCAGCGCCTTCACGACCTCGATCACCACCGTGCCCTTGGCCTTGGCCATGTCGCTCCCCCTCGAGACTCGCGTTCCTCGCGAATCGGGGCCCGGACACGGCAGCTTTAGACGCGGTCGTCCGTCTAGAACCCGTTCAGGCTGGCGAAGCGGGCGCGGTGGTAGGCGGCATCGCCGAGCGTCAGCTCCGCCGCACGCGCGCGCTTCATGAAGAGGCCGATGTCCTCCTCGTCGGTCACGCCGATTCCGCCGAACATCTGCACGCCCTCGTTTCCGATCAGGTGGATCGCGTCCGAGACGCGCGCCTTCGCGACGGACGCGAGCTGCGAGACGTCGGGGCGGTTCTCGTCGATCGCGCGCAACGCGTCGAGCACGATCGAGCGCGACAGCTCGACCTCGACGAACATGTTCGCCGCGCGGTGCTTCAGCGCCTGGAACGAGCCGATCGGCACGCCGAACTGCTTGCGCTCCTTCAGGTACCTGATCGTCCGCTCGAATGCCTCCGTGAGCGTGCCGACCATCTCCGCCGCGAGCCCGATCGTGGCGCGGTCGAGCACCTTGTCGAGCACGTCGGCGCCCCGGCCCGCGCCGCCGAGCAGCGCGGACTTGTCGACCTCGACACCGTCCAGCGTCACGTTCGCCGCGTTCCGTCCGTCGACCATGATCGTCCGCTTCACCGACAGCCCTCGCGCCTCGCGCGGCACCACGAACAGCGACAGCCCGTCGCGATCCCCGGGGCTTCCCGCGCTGCGCGCGACCACGACCAGCTGGTCGGCCACGTGTCCATCGAGCACGAACGTCTTGCGGCCGGTCAGGCGGAAGCCGTGGGCCGTCGCCTCGGCGCGCGTCGCCACGGCGTAGGGTGCGTGGTGCGAGCGCTCCTCGAGCGCGAGCGCGAGGATGCGCTCCCCCTTCGCCACCGCCGGCAGGATCTCCTTCCTCTGCGTGTCGTTCCCGCCGAGCAGGATCGCATTCGCGCCCAGCAGCACCGTCGAGACGAGCGGCGTCGCCGCCAGCGTCCGGCCGGTCTCCTCGAGGACGATGCCGAGCTCCGCGTAGCCGAGGTCCGATCCGCCGACGTCTTCGGGCAGCACGATCCCGGCCCAGCCGAGCTCCGCCATCTCCGCCCAGAGCGCGCGCGAAAAGCCGGTCGCGTCCTGGTCGTCGCGCAGGCGACGCAGCTCCTTCACCGGCGAGTTCTCGCCGATGAACTCGCGCGCGGTGTTGCGCAGAAGCTCCTGCTCTTCGGTCAGTACGAGTGACATCGTGGATTTCCTGTTGATCCGATCTCAGTCCGGGAGACCGAGAACGCGTTTGGCGATGATGTTGAGCTGGACTTCGCTGGTGCCGCCCTCGATCGAGTTGCCCTTGGAGCGCAGCCATTCGCGCGTCGTGCCCAGCTCGCGCGTGTTGAAGCCCTCGCCTTCCCAGCCGAGCGCCTGCGTGCCGAGCACCTTCACGAGCAGCTCGTAGCGGCGCTTGTTCATCTC
>CAZMKX010000284.1:0-1315 GCA_964566375.1 uncultured Myxococcales bacterium | reverse complement strand
GCGTTCACCTTCCCGACCAGGTTCTTCTTCGGGACCTTCACGTCCTGGAAGAACGTCTGGCAGAACGGGGACGTGCCGCTGATCAGCTTGATCGGAGAGACCGACACGCCCGGCGACTGCATGTCGAAGAGCAGGAAGCTGATGCCCTCGTGCTTGGGCGCGCTCGGGTCCGTGCGCACCAGGCAGAAGATCCAGTCGGCGTAGTTCGCGTAGGACGTCCAGATCTTCTGGCCGTTCACCAGATAGTGATCTCCCTTGTCCTCGGCCCGCGTCTGCAGCCCCGCGAGATCCGAGCCCGCGCCGGGCTCGGAGTATCCCTGACACCAGCGGATCTCGCCGCGCACGATCTTCGGCAGGTGCTCGCGCTTCTGCTCCTCGTTGCCGTACTGCAGCAGGACGGGCCCGAGCATGGTGATGCCGAAGCTCACGAGCGCGGGCCGGCAGTGGAGGCGCCGCATCTCCTCGGCGAGAACGCGCGCCTGCGCGTTCGACAGTCCGGCGCCGCCGTATTCCCTGGGCCAGGTCGGCGTCGTGTAGCCCTTGGCGGCCATTCGATCGAGCCAGAGGTTCTCGTCGCTCTTCTCGCCTCGCGTCTTCCGTCCACCCCAGTTCAGGTCCTCGTCGGGGCCCAGCGGCTTGCGCATCGAGGGCGGGCAGTTCTCCTCGAGCCACTTGCCGACTTCCGCACGGAAGCTGTCGAGATCGTCCAAAGAGGGGTCCTCCAACGGGGCCGCGCGCCGGGCTGGCGGGGCGGGCGTATCGTAAGCGTCCGAGACCGCTCGCCGCAAGCCGCCAGCGCCGGGTTGCCGGGCCGCGCGCATTCGGTTCTCATACGCGCCCATGAGAGCGCTGCGCAGCCTTCTGGGCATCGAGTCGAGTCGACAGGAAGCGGCACACGACACCGCGACGGTTCGCCGCATCGCCGCCAGCCTCGACGCGCTCCCGCTCGACGAGGCGCGCTTCCTGGCGGCCTTCGCCTACGTGCTCGCCCGGGTCGCGCGCTCGGACCTCGAAGTCTCGGAAGCCGAGGCCGAGCAGATGAGCCGGCTCGTGCGCGAGTACTCGACGCTGACCGAAGCGCAGGCGCTGCTCGTCGTGCAGATGGCGAAGACGCAGGCGATCGCGCTCGGCGGGACCGAGAACTACCTCGTCACTCGCCAGTTCAAGGAGATGTCCAATCACGCCCAGCGTGTGGACATGCTGCGCTGCATGTTCGCGGTGGCGGCGGCGGACCGGAGCGTCTCGCACGTCGAGAACACGGAGATCACCGCGATCGGCATCGAGCTCGGCTTCGACGGCGACGAGATCGCAGCGA
>CAZMKX010000283.1:0-5404 GCA_964566375.1 uncultured Myxococcales bacterium | reverse complement strand
ACGCGCTCGCGGCGCTGATCGGCGGCGATCCGACCGCCTACCAGGGCGGACAGGTGAGCCTCAATCCCCTGCCCCACATGCAGCGCGAGCCGTTCGGCATGGTGCTCGCGCCGCTGCTCTCGACCTTCTCGCTCGGCTACCCGATCGGCTGGGCGAGCACGCCCTACGATCCGCTGTGGGAAGAGCGCCACCCGCGCCGCGCCGCCTGGATGGCGGCGGCGGGGCCGGCGGCCAACGCGGGGATCGCCCTTCTCGCGCTCGTCGCGCTGCGCATCGGACTCGAGTCAGGGACGTTCTTCTCCCCCGGCGACCTCGACGCGACGCGGCTCGTCCGCGCCGACACGGACTGGGTGGACGGCCTGGGCCGTTTCCTGTCGATGACGCTCTGGCTCAACACGATTCTGTGTCTGTTCAACCTGGTGCCGGTGCCGCCGCTCGACGGCGCGAGCGCGATCACGCTGTTCATGCCGGAGCAGCTCGGGCTGCGCTTCCGGCAGGCGCTGCGTCAGCCCGCGCTCGCGATGGCGGGACTCTTCTTCGTCTGGTTCGGCTTCGGCCGGGTCGTGCGGCCGGTCTTCGGCATGGTGATCCAGCTCGTGTATCCGGATTCGGGCTAACCCGTCACTCGGGATCCTCTTCTTCCACGTGCGCCTCGAAGCTCTCGAGGAAGGCGACGTCCTTCGGTCGGCCCGATAGCTGCTTGGAGCGGAGAAGCTTCCCGAGTCGACC
Source organism: uncultured Myxococcales bacterium (assembly GCA_964566375.1). Lineage (GTDB taxonomy): Bacteria > Myxococcota_A > UBA9160 > SZUA-336 > SZUA-336 > VGRW01. The sequence continues at coordinate 4,675 of CAZMKX010000283.1, read as the reverse complement.
GACGGAGATCTCGCTTCCTGCGACCTCGAAGCGGACGGCATCGGACGCGAGCTCCTCGTACGAGAAGCCCGTGATCGCAACCATCAGATCCAGCTGCGCCGCGGACGAGTGGCGCGCGCAGAGGGTCGCGCTGCGTTCGACGATGGTCGCTAGGGCCGAGTCGTCGTCGATGTCCAGGAACGGCTCTGCGCCCGACTCGAACCGGAATCCGCATTCCGACAGCGCTCGCAGCGCTGCACGCAGATTCGCCGCGCGAGGTGCCAGCAGCACGTCGACGTCGAGAGTGGCAATGGCATGGGCTGGATCTCTGGCGTAGAAGTTGATGCCACCGACGCCCACCAGAACGAAGTCGACCCCCGCGGCCGCGAGTGCCGCAAGACCGACCTCGAAGGCGCTACCGGGTGCGGACACGCTTCGCGCGTTTCATTGCGCGCAGCCACTTCTGGTGCTCGGACAGAGCGCTGAGTACCCAAGTCTTGTCCGTTCCGGGGCGGTTCCATGGCCGACGCTCGATTCGCGCTGCGAGGCGGGCGAGACGGTCTTCCATCGCAGACTCCAGTTTAGCGCGATTCGGCGCGCGCGAGCGCCAGGCTGCTCTCGCGTTCGTTCCAGCTGCCCTGCAGGCGGCCGAAGGGTCCGTGCGCGAAGCCGGGTGAGAGACCGCCGAGGCCCTGCACGACGACCTCGCCGAGAACCGGCGCGCGAGCAAGCGACGCGGCGAGCGCGTTCTGCGCGACGCGGTCCTCTTCGAGCACGGTCGAGCGCACGCGCTCGGGAGAAAGCCGCACGAGTCGCGTCGCGATCGGCGCGCTCGTGCGCGAGACCGCGATCTGCACGTCGCGCAGGTCGAGGGCCTCGACGAGCGCGGCCAGATCGGCAGCGTGCGCGTCGAGCACGTCGCGCTCGGCCGGGAGCGCCGGCTTCTCGGAGAGACCGAAGCCGATCAGGTCGGGCGCGACCACGCGCGCCTTCGCGGAGCGCAGCTTCACGAACGCCGCGCACTCGAGCGACCAGCTGCCGTTCCCGTGCAGGCACAGCGTCACCGGCCCGCTGCCTTCGTCGACGAAGTGCATGCGGCCGTGCGGAAGCAGGACGAAGCGGTTCGCGAACGGGTATGCGCCCGCGAGCCCGAGCCGTTCGAGTGTGCGGCGCGCCTCTTCGGGCGTGCGCGGCTGCGTGGCGATGCCCGGCTGCGTCGATGCGACTGCGTAGATTCCGAGCCCCACGCCATAGGCGATCAGGGCGACGAGGACCAGAGCCGCGGCGGCAAGCGCGAGCGTTCGCATCGAGGCGTGAGCTTAGCTCACGAAGCCGCCGCCTTGGGCGGAAGGATCTGCACGTCCAGCGCGCCGTCCTTCGCCCCCACCTTCACGACCGAGCCCTCGACGGCCGAGCCGCCGATCAGCGCGCGCGCCACTCGGGTTTCGACCTCGCGCTGGATGAAGCGCCGCAGCGGCCGGGCGCCGAAGACCGGATCGAAGCCCTGGCGGGCGATCAGGTCCAGACCGTCGTCCGAGAGCTCGAGCCCGACCTTCCGCTCGGCCAGCCGAGCGCGCAGGTTCTCGATCAGCAGCGCGACGATCTGCTCGATCTCGGCCAGCACGAGCGGCTTGAACAGGATGGTGTCGTCGACGCGGTTCAGGAACTCGGGCCGGAAGTGCGCGCGCAGCTCCTTGAAGACCGCGTCGCGCGCGGCCGGCTCGATCTCGCCGCGCGAGTTCAGGCCCTCGAGCAGGAGCGGCGAGCCGATGTTGCTGGTCATGATGATGACGGTGTTGCGGAAGTTCACGGTGCGGCCGTGCGAGTCGGTGAGCCGTCCGTCGTCCAGGATCTGCAGCAGCACGTTGAACACGTCGTGGTGCGCCTTCTCGATCTCGTCGAAGAGCACGACCGAGTACGGCCGCCGGCGCACGGCTTCGGTGAGCTGCCCGCCCTCGTCGTAGCCGATGTAGCCCGGGGGCGCGCCGATCAGGCGCGAGACCGCGTGCTTCTCCATGTACTCGGTCATGTCGATGCGCACGATGTTGTCTTCCGAGTCGAAGAGCGCGGCGGCGAGCGTCTTCGCGAGCTCCGTCTTGCCGACGCCCGTGGGGCCCAGGAAGATGAACGAGCCGATCGGCCGGCGCGGGTCCTGAACGCCTGCGCGGGAACGCAGGATGGCGTCGGCCACGCTGCGCACGGCCTCGTCCTGGCCGATCACGCGCTCGTGCAGGACCTCGTCCAGGCGCAGCAGCTTCTCGCGCTCGCTCTCGATCAGGCGCGAGACGGGAATGCGCGTCCAGCGCGAGACGATCTCGGCGATCTCCTGCTCGGTGACCTCTTCGCGCAGCAGGCGCTTGCCGCCGCTCGCCTTCTCGAGCTTCTCGGTCTCCTCCGCGAGCTTCGCCTGCAGCTTCGGAAGCTTGCCGTGGCGCAGCTCGGCGACCTTGTTCAGGTCGTATTCGCGCTCGGCGAGCTCGATCTCGTGGCTGACCTTCTCGATCTCGGCGCGCAGGTCCTGGAGCTTGTGGAGCTCCGCCTTCTCGTTCTCCCACTGCGCCTTCAACGCGTCGCGCTCCTCGCGGATCTCGGCGAGTTCACGGCGCAGGTCCTCGAGCCGCTCGCGCGACGGCGCGTCGGTCTCCTTGGCGAGCGCGGCGTCCTCGATCTCGAGCTGCAGCACGCGCCGGTTCACCTGATCGAGCTCGCTCGGCATGGAGTCGATCTCGGTGCGGATGGTGGCGCAGGCCTCGTCGACCAGGTCGATCGCCTTGTCCGGCAGGAAGCGGTCGCTGATGTAGCGGTCGGAGAGCTGCGCCGCGGCGACCAGCGACGCGTCCTGGATGCGCACGCCGTGGTGCACCTCGAAGCGCTCGCGCAGACCGCGCAGGATCGACACCGTGTCCTCGACCGAGGGCGGCTCGACCAGCACGGCCTGGAAGCGGCGCTCGAGCGCGGCGTCCTTCTCGATGTGCTTGCGGTACTCGTCGAGCGTGGTCGCGCCGATGCAGTGCAGCTCACCGCGCGCGAGCATGGGCTTCAGCATGTTGCCGGCGTCCATCGCGCCTTCGGCCGCGCCCGCGCCCACGATCGTGTGCAGCTCGTCGATGAACAGCAGGATCTTGCCCTCGCTGTCCTTGACCTCCTTCAGCACGGCCTTCAGGCGCTCTTCGAACTCGCCGCGATACTTCGCGCCGGCCACGAGCGAGCCCATGTCGAGCGCGAACACGACCTTGTCCTTCAGTCCCTCGGGCACGTCGCCGCGCACGATGCGCTGCGCGAGACCCTCGACGATGGCGGTCTTGCCGACGCCCGGCTCACCGATCAGCACCGGGTTGTTCTTGGTCTTGCGCGACAGGATTCGGATCGTGCGCAGGATCTCGTCGTCGCGCCCGATCACCGGGTCGAGCTTGCCGTCGCGCGCGGCCTTCACCAGGTCGCGGCCGTACTTCTCGAGCGCTTCGTAGGTCGCCTCGGGATCGGCGCTGGTCACGCGCTGTCCGCCCCGCACCTCCTGGAGCGCCTTCAGGAACCGGTCCGGCGCGACGCCGAACTCCGCGAAGACCTTGCCGATCGGGCTCGAGGACGGCTCCGCCAGGAGCGCCAGCATCAGGTGCTCGACCGAGACGTACTCGTCCTTGAACTGCTTGGTCGCCTCCTGCGCGCGGGTCAGGACCTGCTCGAGGCGGTTGGTGATGTAGACCTTGCCGGGCTCGCGCCCGGGGCCCGAGACGCGCGGCTTGCGCTGCAGCTCCGTGTCGAGGCGCTTGCGGAACGGCTCGACCGGCACGCCCATCTTCTCGAAAAGCCGCACGGCCAGGCCGTTTTCCTGCGAGAGCAGCGCGTGCGCGAGGTGCTCGGCATCGACCTCGGTGTGACCGTACTGCGCGGCGGTGCTCTGGGCGGCGCTGAGCGCCTCGCGACTCTTCTGGGTGAGCTTCTCCATGTCCATGGCCACCGAAGAAAAGCACCCGGTCGGAAGTGTCAACCGGCCCCAACCGGCCGGCCGGTCCGGCCTCCGGCCCGAGCCGCGCCGGCCGCTCAGATCCCGCCGAGGTAGTCCATCTTCCCGAGCGCGACCCCGCCCTGTCGCAGGAGCGCATAGGTCATCGTGCAGTGGAAGAAGAAGTTGGGCAGCGAGAAGTGCTTCAGCATCGCCTCGCCCGTGAACGGCACCTTTCGCCCGGGGCCCATGGGCAGGAGGAGCTCGCGCGTCTCCGATCCCTCGAACGCCGACGGCGGGATCGACTTCGCGTAGTCGATCGTCTTTTGGATGCGCGCGCGCAGCTGATCGAGCGTCGCCTCGTCGTCCGCCCACTTCGGCGGCTCGAGCCCCGCCAGCCGCGCCAGGCAGTTCTTCACGGAATCGCTCGCGATCTGGATCTGCCCGCTGAACGCGATCATGTCGGGCGTGAGCCGCAGGCCGAGGTAGTTCTCCGGGTCGAACTTCCGCGCCTCCGCGTGCGCCTGCGCCTTGTCGAGCCAGGTGAGCATGTTGGTCAGCATGCGCACGAAGATGGGAACGGACGCCGCGTGCATCGAAATCGCCATGAGGTCTCCCGGGGTTGAACGTCGACGAAGGCCCATTCTAGATGTCCGCGGCGCCGTCCCGGGGTCTTGGGTCCCACCTCCCGCCGCCCGTGGCGCGTCGATCCGGATCGTCTAAGATGGGCCCCGCCGATCGGCCTTTGCGGTG
>CAZMKX010000282.1:0-5409 GCA_964566375.1 uncultured Myxococcales bacterium | reverse complement strand
GTCTCGCGCGGGGCGCAGACGGGTCTCTTCGACGACGTCGCGGGCGGCGGCTTCGCGCTCGTCTCGTCCCGGGGCGATCCCGAAGCCGCGCTGACGCCCGGACAGCGCGCCTACTTCGCGACGCTCGGCGGTGTCACCGCGCACGTGTCGCCCGATGGGCCGCTCCGCGACGTCGACGGCGCCTACGCACGCTGGTTCGAGGCGAACTCCGCGGCCGTCGCGCTGCAGCGACCGGACTTCACCGTGTTCGGAACCGCTCGCGATCTCTCGGGCTCCGGCGCGCTCGTCGAATCGCTGCGCGCGAGGATCGAGCGCGCGTAGCGGCAACGCGCCCGGAGCGCTCCACCTCCGGCGCCGCTTCGCGGATCCGGCGAGGACCGTCAGCCAGCGAGCTCCTTGGGAAACTCGTGGAACGCGCCCGACAGGTCGGGCGGACCCGCGTAGAGGGCGTCGAAGCGGCGGCTCGCGAAGCGCCAGACGCCGTCGGCGCGGGTGTAGGCGTCGTGGTAGAGCCCGACCATCAGCATGGCCGTGCCGTTCGCGAGCTTGTTGTACTCGGTGATCGTCCAGCGCCCGGTCGCACGCGCACCGTCGATCTGCAGGATGCACGCGTTCGGTATCTGCACGACGCTCGGGATGCCGGCCATCAGTCGCTGCCAGAGCGCGACGATCGGCGCGCGGCCTTGCACCTCCATGCCCATGATCTTCCAGACCGCGTCCTCGGCCCAGGTCTCACCCCAGTCCGAGGCATCGCGGCGGATCACGGCGTCCGCGTAGCGCGCGACCAGGGTGCGGATCTCGAGCTCGGCCTGAAGGCGTGAGGATTCAGCGCTCATGCCGCTCATCGTACAGGAGCGGAGGCGCTCCGTGAGCCGCGGAGTCCGAAGCCACGCGCGCGATCGCCCGCCGGGCGGCGACCACCCGCTCCAGGGCATCGCTCGCGTCCCGGCCGAAGGACGTCAGATGTCCCATCTTGCGTCCCGAACGCGCGTCCGACTTTCCGTACACGTGAAGCTTCGCCTCCGGGTGCTCGAGGGAGCGGAGCCAGTCCGGCTCACCGCCTCGCCACAGGTCGCCGAGCAGGTTCGCCATCGCCGCGGGCCGGAGCAGCTCCGTCGAGCCGAGCGGCAGCCCGCACACCGCGCGCACCTGCTGCTCGAACTGACTCGTCACGCACGCCTCGATCGTGAGGTGACCCGAGTTGTGCGGCCGCGGCGCGAGCTCGTTCACGTAGAGCGCGCCGTCCTCCGTGACGAAGAGCTCCACGCAGAGAACCCCGACGTAGTCGAGCGCCTCCAGGACCGCGCGCGCGATCTCCGCGGCGCGCTGCAGGATCTCGACCGGAACCCGCGCGGGACACAGAGAGGTGTCGAGGATGTGGTTGGCGTGACGGTTCTCGAACGCGGGATATGTCGCCACCACGCCTTGCGGATCGCGAGCCGCGATCACCGAGATCTCCGCCGCGAGCGCGACGAGCTTCTCGACGACGACTTCTTGCGCGGCGAAGCGAGCCACCGCCGTCTCCACGTCGGCGGGGCGGCTCACGCGGAGCTGCCCGAGTCCGTCGTAGCCCCACGCCGCGCTCTTCACCACGCAGGGCAGGCCGATGCGGGCGATCGCGGCGCGCAGCCCGTCGCCGTCCGTCGCGCGCGCGTAGGGCACGACCGGCATCCCGCGCTCCCTCAGGAACGCCTTCTCGCGCGAGCGCTGCTGCGTGGTGTGGAGCGCGCTTCCGCCGGGCCGGACCGGCACGAACGCTGCACACGCCTCGGCGCTGCCGGCGGGAACGTTCTCGAACTCGAACGTGACGACGTCGACGCGCGCGGCGAACGCGCGAATCGCGTCGAGATCCTCGTAGTCCGCGACGATCTCGAGATCGGCGACCTGCCCCGTGGGCGTGTCGGTGTCGGGCGAGAGCGTGTGGACGCGGTAGCCCATCTGACGCGCGGCGATCGCGAACATCCGGCCGAGCTGTCCGCTCCCGAGAACCCCGATCGTCGCACCCGGAAGGATCGCCTCCGCGCTCAAGGCAGGCGTTCCTGCCGGACTTCGGCGGCACGCGACTCCCGAAAGGCGCGCAGGCGGGCGCGCATCTCCGGGCGCGAATTCGCGAGGATGGCCACCGCCAGCAGCCCCGCGTTCGCGGCGCCCGCCTCCCCGATCGCCAGCGTCCCGACGGGCACACCGGCCGGCATCTGCGCGATCGACAACAACGAGTCGACGCCCTGCAAAGCCGCGCTCTGCACGGGAACTCCGAGCACCGGCAAGAGCGTCTGCGCGGCGACCATTCCCGGCAGGTGCGCCGCTCCTCCCGCCCCCGCGACGATCACCTCGAGGCCCCGCGACTCCGCGGTCGCGGCGAACTCCGCCAGATCCGCGGGCGTTCGGTGGGCCGAGACGATCCGCTTCTCGTACGGAACCTCGAAGCGCTCGAGCATTTCGCAGGCGCGCTGCATCGTCTTCCAGTCGGAAGACGAGCCCATGATCACGGCGACGAGCGGGCGGGTCATCGGATCCTCCGGGTTCCGCGGGAGCCGAGCTCAGCTCCCGAGCACCATCGCGATGAGGTCGCCGACACGCTTGTGCGTCTCGAGCGGATGGCGCAGGGGAACGCCGCGCCGGATGACGTACGTGTTGCGTCGCCCGTCGCGGCCGCGAACCAGATAGCCCGCCGACTCGAGCTCGGCGATGATGCGCTGCACCGAGCGCTCGGTGATCCCGACGGCATCGGCGACGTCGCGCAGCGAGAACTCCGGGTTCGCGGCGAGACAGAGCAGGACGTGGCCGTGATTGCTGAGAAAGGTCCAGGCGGGACCGTCGTCGGCCTCGCCCGCTCGCGGCCGCCTGATGCCGGTCGCACGCTTCCGTCCGATTGCCGCATTTCTCGACATTCCGTCATGACTCCCCGCTTCAGCCCAACGTATGGTAGCCGCCGTCGACGTGCCGGATCTCCCCGGTGATGAACGACTCGCGTCGCAGCAGGTGCACGACTTCGTGCGCCAGGGATTCGGGAGTGGCGTTCCCGAGCGGTGATCGGCGCGAAGCGCACTCGACGGCGTCGTCGAGACCCGGAATCGCGCCGCCTGCGCGGCTCTGCGCCCACGGCGAGAAGCGCACCGCGTTCACGCGCAGCCGGTGGCTCGCGCCGAGCTCCGCCGCGAGCTCGACGACGATACGCTCGAGCGCCGCCTTGGCGACCCCGATGTTCCGGTACGGGTGCGACATCACGCGCTCCGCGCCGAGATAGCTGAGTGTGACGACGGCGCCGCCATCGGCGAGCACGCGGGCCTCGGCCAGGCTGCGCAGGATCGCGATCAGCGAGTATGCCGAGATGCTCATGCAGTCGAGGAACTCCTGGCGCGTGGTCTCGAGCAGCGGCTTGGCGGAGCCGCCGCGGATCGTCCGGTCGAGGGCGATCGCGTGTACGAGCCCGTCGACGCGCAGGCCACGGCCGGCGATCTCGCGGGCCAGTCCCGCGACGCTCGCGTCGACGTTCGCGTCGAAGACGAAGGTCGGGACGGCTCCGAGCTCCGAGGACACCGCCGCCTCGAAGCTCCGGCGCGCGTCGGCCAGGTAGCGCTGCGCCGCCTCGGAGAGCGCGCCCTGCTCGGCGGTCGGTCCGAGCCCGGCGCAGACGAGGTCTCCGCCGGCGCGCTGGATCTCCTGCGCGATCGCGAGCGCGAGCGACGAGCCGTCCGCGATGCCCGTGACCAGCACGCGACGGCCCGCGAGGGCTCCGGCGCGCGAGGCGCTCATCGGTACTTCTCGCCGCGCACGACCTGGACGTCGATCACGAACGCGATCACCGCGTAGTTCGGGAAATACTCCGAGGCGACGTGATCGAGGATCCGCCCGGCGACCTCCTCCGTCACGACGGTCTCGATGCGCACGCCCTCGCCGGGCGGGTCCGACGCGCGCATTCCGCGCGAGCCGGCGCCGTGAGCCGGCGTGACCGTGTGACCGCGAGCGCCCAGTCGATGGATCGCCTCGACCAGACGCTCTTCGAGCACAGGCTCCGCGACGACGGTGACGAGTTTGAGCGGTACGGTCTGCATCCTCGAACTCCTAGCCGCCTTGCGCCCAGCGCGCGATCTCGAAGTAGATCGGGATGCCCGCCAGCAGATTGAAAGGGAACGTGATCACGAGCGCTGCGGTCAGATAGAACGTCGGGTTCGCCTCGGGAAGCGTCATGCGAACCGCGGGCGGCGCGGCGATGTAGGAGGCGCTCGCGGCCATCGTACCGAGGATCGTCGCACCGCCGACGGAGAGACCCGCGAGCGAGCCGAGCCAGGCGCCGAGCGCGCCATGCAGGAGCGGCATCACCATCGCGAAGGCCACGAGGAACGGACCGACCTTCTTCAAGTCCGCGAGCCGCGAGCCGGCGACGACGCCCATCTCGAGCAGGAAGAGCACGAGCGCACCCTTGAAGAACGGGCCCTTCGTGTCGTAGAAGAGCTCGATCGCCTTCCAGTTCTTGTCGCCCATCGCGTAGCCGACGACGAGCCCCCCCACGAGCAGGACCATGGTCCGGCCCGTGAGCACCTCGTGGAGCGTCTCGCGAAGCGGCCGACCGCTCGAGCCCGACTGTACGGCACCGATCGCGAGCGCGACGTGGATGCCCGGACTCTCGAGCAGCGTCAGCAGCGTCGGCATGAAGCCCTCCGGCTCCGCGCCCATCGCCTTCACGAACTGCTGCGCCGCGATGAACGTCACGGCCGACACCGATCCGTAGTGCGCCGCGATTCCCGCCGCGTCCTGCACCTTGAACCGGCCGAGTCGGCGCAGGACCAGGTAGGACGTGATCGGCGTGATCACCCCGACGACCAGGGTGACGATCGCCGGCCACAGGATCGCGTCGAACGATGCGTGGGCGAGCTCGATGCCGCCGTGCAGACCGAGGGCGAGCAGGAGGTAGATCGAGATCCCGAGGTAGATCTCCTTCGGGAGCTGGAACTCGCTGCGGCAGGCCCTGGCGAGCACCCCCAGGGCAAAAGCCAGCGCGACCGGCGAGAGCAGGTTCTGTTCGAGGACTTCAGCCACCGCCGGGGGCCCCCAGGCTCGTGTTCGATCCCTTCCTGTCCGGGCTCGCCATGATTGGCGACATCTAATATACGAAATCTGTGTCGTGTCAAGATTGACGCCTGTACGGGGAGCGCAGCGGCGGCTCCACGGCCGCTGACGCGGTGGCCGGGCGCGCGTAGAATCCGTCGCCATGGAGGATCCCGATCCAGACCTCGGCGCCGTGACCGTCGGCGCGGACTGCGATGGCCCGTGAAGGCCGCGCGAGCGGCGCGGCAGCGGGTTCGTCCGGCTCGGCTGGGATGACGCGCGAGACGGGGCCCGGGCCGGTCCTACACGCCCGCGTGTACTACGACTTCGCCTCGACGCTCTGCTACGTCGCGCACCGCG
>CAZMKX010000281.1:0-5417 GCA_964566375.1 uncultured Myxococcales bacterium | reverse complement strand
GTGTCGAGCGCCATGTCGGTCCACGGGCAGAGCAGCATCAGCGCCGTCGGCGGCGCCTCGTTCGCCGCGATCAGCCGCAGCGCGACGGCGGCCGCGGCGTTCCCGCCCGCGGAGTCGCCAGCGGCGGCGACCCGAGCCGGGTCGCCGCCGAGGTCTCGCGCGTTCGCGCGCACCCAGCGAAACGCCGCCAGGCAGTCGTCCAGCGGAGCGGGGTACATGTTCTCGGGCGCCAGGCGGTAGTCGATGCTGACCACGATCGCGCCCGCGCCGACGCAGAGCTGCTTGGTCAGCTTCTCGTGCGTCTCGATGCTCATCACGACGTACCCTCCGCCGTGGATGTAGACGATCACGGGGTAGGGACCGCGCGCGGGATCTCCCGGATAGAAGACGCGCGCGCGCAGCTTGCCCGCGGGGCCGGGAATCTGGATCTCCTTCTCGGCGGCGACTGCGGGCGCGCCGGCGACGAGGAGCGGCCCGAGCGCGCCGAGCCCCTCGCGCATCGCCTTCGGCTCGAGCACGCGCGTGGCGCGCCCGGCGTTCATCATGTCGAACAGGGCCTGGACGCCGGGGTCGATCTTTCCGCGGGGATCAGCCAAGACGAGTCTCCTCGAAGGGGATGGACCCGTACCTTACCACTCCGCGCGGCGAGGCTCAGCGCAGCAGCGCCGTGATCTTCTCCTGCAGCTGCTCCGTCGAGAAGGGCTTGCGCAGGTAGTCCGTCGCGCCCGCGGCCAGCGCCTGCTCGACCTTTTCGAGCCCGCCCTCGGTCGTGATCATCACGATCGGCAGGTCGGGCGGGATGGCGGCGTCGTCACGCGCGGTGCGCACCAGGGACAACCCGTCCATCCCCGGCATGTTGATGTCGGACAGGACCAGGTCGAACTCGAGCTTGCGCATCGCCTCGAGTGCGCTCGCGCCGTCCGCGGCCTCGGTGAACTCGCAGTCGCCGAAGCCGGCGTCGCGCAGCGATTTCACGATGATCTTGCGCATCGTCGTGGAGTCGTCCACCACCAGAACTCGCTGCATGCGCGTCTCCATGCGCCCGGCCCGCCCGCGCGCCTGTCTACATTCGGTCCCGACGGCGAACCGCTTGATCCCTCGAGCCACACTTCAGGCTGGCGCGGGCGCAGTCGAGAAGACCGGAAATGGCACCCCACGAGCTCGCAGAGATCATCCGCAACTCCACGCACAGCGTGTTCTCGACCATGCTCGGGACGGAGCTCTCGCCCCTCGAAGCGATCGATGATCCGACGCCCTTCCAGCAGAGCGAGGTGATCGGCTTCATCGGCATGGCGGGCGATTTCGCGGGCTACGTCTCGATCCACGTCTCGCGCCGTCAGGCCACCGACTTCACCGCGCGGCTGATCGGAGTGGACGTCGAGGAGGTCACCTCGGAGGACGAGATCCGAGACGCGGTCGGCGAGATCACCAACATGCTCGCCGGAAACGTGAAGACAGCGCTCTCGGCGCTCGGCCTGGTCGAGATCGCGCTTCCGACGGTTGTGATGACGCCGAAGGCGGAGCTGCGGGTGCGCGGCGCGAGGGGCGTGGCCGTGCCCTTCGAGGACTACACCGGGGTGTTTCACGTCGAGCTGGTCCTGAGCGATGGCGCGGTGCCCGTTTCGGGCGCCTGAGCGGTCGCCGATCCGGGCGGCTACCCTGTCGGGATGAAGCTCCCGAAGCTCCGGATCGCCGTCGCGCTGCTCGCGGGCCTGCTCCTCGCCGGCCCGGCCGCGGCGCAGGAGGATCCGGAGATTGCGCTCGCGCGCAGCGCGCACGAGCTCTCCCGCGAGCTGATGAGCCCGTACTGCCCGGGGCGCACGCTCGCGGACTGTCCGAGCCCGGACGCCGGCGCGGTGCGCGAGGAGATCCGCGTCGCCCTGCGCGCCGGTGAGCCCGTCGACTCGATCCGCAAGCGCATCGAGGCGCGCTTCGGCGCCGTCGTGGTCGGCGTGCCGACGACGGCGCTCGGCTGGCTCATCCCCATCCTGGGACTCGCGGCCGGAGCCGGGGTGCTCGTCCTCGTCCTGCGCCGCGCGCTGCGGCGGCCGCCTCTCCATCCGCGCGTTTCCAGCGACCTCGCGGTGCGACTGCAGCGCGAGTTGCGCGACGTCGAGCGCTGAACGGACCCATCCGAAGCACGCAAGCGCGCGCGCACTCTCCCGAGCCGCCACGGCATCGTTCGCGCAGCTGACTTTTCCGACGCCCGGGTGAGGGTCGTCACGCTGTAGGCCGCTCCGCCGCCGATCCAAGTCGGCGATGATGAAGCGCGAACTCCCGAAGCAGCTGAAGTCGACCCTGGCCAGGTACGCGCTCGGGCTGGGTCTCTTGGCTGTGCTCGTTCTCGCCGCGGCGCCCGCCCAGGCCCAGCTCCGCAGCCACGAGCTCCAATTCGTTCCGCCCACGGACGCCCGCGTGGTCGGCTTCCACGTCTACGTGAGCGGGAACTCGATGACGTATGCCGACTGGCGCGACGACATCAACTTCGTCCCGCCGGTCCAGAGCGGCGCGGCGCGCTACACGCTGACCGGGCTCGAGTCCGCCAGCGACGTGTACATCGCGATGAAGTCCTACGACGCCGTCGGACAGGAGTCGGCGCTCTCGAACGAGATCGTGCTGGCCGCCGTTCAGCAGTGCCTGACTACCGGCTGCAACGACAACAACCCCTGCACGGTCGACACCTGCAGCGCGACGAACGGCTGCAGCTTCGATCCCGCGCCGATGCGCGGCTCGACCTGCAGCGACGGGAACGCCAGCACCTACAACGACGTCTGCACGGCCAGCGGCGCCTGCGCCGGCACACCCGGCCAGTGCAACGTGGACGCCGACTGCGGCGCTTCGACGAACGTCTGCGCCGGCCCGCGAGTCTGCTCGAACCACATGTGCGTGGCCGGAACGCCGGTCGCCGACGGCACCAGCTGCAGCGACGGCAACAGCGCCACGCGTTACGACATCTGCGAGTCGGGCACCTGTCGAGGCTACGCCTGCGGCAGCGATGCGCAGTGCGGCGACAATGCGGCCTGCAACGGCGTCGAGCGCTGCGTGAACCGCGTCTGTGTCGCCGGCACGCCGATGGTCTGCGGCGACGGCAACAGGTGCAATGGTACCGAGACCTGCGTCGGGTCGGCCTGTGTGGCCGGCACGCCGATGTCCTGCCCGACCGACGACGGACCGTGCTTCGACGCGTTCTGCGATCCCGCGCAGGGTTGCCGCGTGCAGGTCCACCCGGACGGCTCGGCCTGCATGACGACGGGCACGAACGCCGCCGGCCAGTGCGCGAGCGGAATCTGCGTCGCCGATACCACGCCGGTTCCCGAGGACCCGCGCGACCCGCGGCCGGATGCCGGCGGCACGCCGACCACCTGCGACACCGCGTACGGCGCCCCGACCGACGTGCACCAGGTGCTCACCGATACCCCGGAGACCTCGCGCAAGATCGTCTGGTCCGCGCCGCTCCACCCGATGGGCGCGCTGCTCGAGTACCGCGCCGACAACACCACGTCGTGGAAGTCCCTGCGCGCGCTGCCCGAGTCGTCGAGCGGCTGTGACGCGATCTGGTCCGTGACGCTGGTGAACCTGAAGCCGCGCGTCCGCTACACGTACCGGGTCAGCGGCGCGTCGGCCGAGGGCCGCGTGTGGAGCGAGCTCATGCTCCTCCGCACCGGGCCGGTCTCGTCGCGCGAGAAGTTCAAGTTCGCGTTCTTCGCCTCGAACGGGCTCGACGCGAGCACGCAGTCGCCGCAGGCCGCCGAGGTCGTGACGCAGATCAAGAAGGGCGGCTTCCCGCTCGTGCTCGGCGGCGGCGGCTACGCGCTCTCGAACGAGGCGATGGCCTCCGGCGCGGCGACCGACGCGGGCAGCGCGATCGCGGCATGGAAGGAGCAGGCCCGCCCGGTCACGGGCAATTCGATCTTCGCGCCAGTCCTCGGCGACACCGAGGTAGAGAGCTTCACCCACGCCGAGCGCGCGGCCGACTACGCGGAGTTCATGGCCGCGTCGGGCAGCAGCGCTTCGCCGACGGCGAGCTACTCCTACGACTTCAACGGCGCGCACTTCCTGGCGCTCCACGCGCCGAACCTCGGCACGGTGCACCCGGGCAACGCCGCGGGCGCCACCCATCTGGCGTGGATCGAGTCGGATCTCGCAGCCGCGCGCGCGGCGGGAGCTCGCTGGATCGTCGTCTACATGCACGCCGACCTGTTCTCGAGCGAGCGCGGCAACACCGCGAACGCGACCGTCCGCACCGCCCTGGGCGACCTGTTCCAGCGCTACGGCGTGAACCTGGTCCTGTCGGGGGACGGCGACAGCTACGAGCGCACCAAGGCGCTGCGCGGAAATCTGGCGAACCCCACCGCCGGCCCGCTGAGCGACGAGGTCACGACGGCGACGGACGGGATCGTCTTCGTGCGCGCCGGCTCGGGCGGGCGGACGGCCTTCGCCGAGTGGCTCTCGACGGCTCCGCCGGCCTGGTCCGCGGTGCGCGACAACGACCGCGCGGTGTTCCTGCGCATGACGGTCGACGAGAAGACCCTCGCCGTGACGGCCTTCGGCATCGACGCGCTCGGCAAGAAGACCGTGGTCGACCGCGTCGCGATCCACTAGCGCGCGGCGCTTCGGGCCTCACTCGCGGAGTGCCGCTTCCGCACGGTGGGAAGCGGGCTTCCACTCCGCCCTCGTGCGGCGACCGGTCTCTCGCGCGCAGCTTTCCCGCCTGATCCCCGGCGCGCGGCGTGAATCCGCCGCTCGGCGCGGCCCTGGTACGAAACCTGCTCTCCCCCCGGGCACGACCGTTTCTCGGACGTGCGCCGGGGCCGGAGCGCAGCAGGCACTCCCAAAGCCTCTCCCTCCCCCTCCGATGCCGGGTCCCCCCCCGGCCGAGCCGAGCCGCCCGGCCCCGGACGCACCGCCGAGAGTTGCTATCGTCGGCCCCAGAAAACGGGAGGACGGCGATGGCGGGCTTCGGTGAAGGCACTCTGCGGGTCGGCTCGAAGACCTACCGCATCCACCGGCTCGCGGCCGTCGAAGAGGCCGGGCTCGGCCGGCTGGACCGGCTGCCGCGCTCGATCCGCGTGCTGCTCGAGAACCTGCTGCGCTTCGAGGACGGCGTCACCGTCGTGAGGGACGACATCGCGGCGCTCGCGAGCTGGCGCGCGGACGGCAGGAACACGCGCGAGATCGCCTATCGCCCCGCGCGCGTCGTGCTGCAGGATCTGACGGGCGTTCCCGCCGTCGTCGACCTGGCCGTGATGCGGGACGCGATGGCCGAACTCGGCGGCGACGCGAAGCGGATCAATCCGCTGCGCCCGGCGGACCTCGTGATCGACCACTCGGTGCAGGTCGATTTCTTCGGCTCGAAGACCTCGCTGGCGCAGAACTCCAAGCTCGAGTTCGAGCGCAACGCCGAGCGCTTCGAGTTC
>CAZMKX010000280.1:0-5445 GCA_964566375.1 uncultured Myxococcales bacterium | reverse complement strand
CCTCGAGCGTCTCGTGCGACGGCATGATCTTCCTGATCTCGTAGCGCAGCACCTTCACGCCCCAGGCCGCCGACGCCTTGTCGAGCTCCTGCACCAGCGAGTGGTTGATCGCGCTGCGCTCCTCGAAGGTGCGGTCGAGGTCGATCTTGCCGATCTCGCTGCGCAGCGTGGTCTGCGCGAGCTGCGAGATCGCGAACATGTAGTTGTTCACGCCGTACGACGCCTGGCGCGGGTCGAGCACCTGCATGTACAGGACTCCGTCGATGCCCACCTGCACGTTGTCGCGCGTGATGCAGACCTGCTCGGGCACGTCGATCGGCTGCTCCTTCAGCGTGTGCCGGTAGGCGACGCGGTCGACGAACGGCACCAGGATGTGGAAGCCCGCCGAGAGCGTGCGGCTGTAGCGGCCGAGGGTCTCGACCACGTACGCGCTCTGCTGAGGAACGACCACCGCGGTCTTGGCGATCACGAAGATCACCAGCATGACGACCGCGAGCACGGCGACGACGACGAACAGGTCCACTCTCAATCCTCCTGAAAAGCGCGGTTTCTCAGCCTTCTCGGCGCAGATCGAGGACCAGACCCTCGACCTTCACCACGCGCGCGCTCTCGCCGGCTTCGATCGCGACCGCACCCGCGTTGCGCGCCTCCCAGACGGTTCCGCGCAGCTCGGCCCGGCCGCGGCCGCCGGGGGGAATCGGGTCGCTTGCGACGGCGAGCTCGCCCACGGTGCCCTGGCCCACTTCGCCGTAGGTCCGCCGGAGCATGCCGTACACGCGCTGCCGGAAGCCGGCGGCGCCCGCGACGCAGAGCACCCCGAAGATCGCCCACTGCAGCCAGACCGGGCCCGCGATGCCGAGCGCCGTGAGCGCTCCGGTGATCAGCGCAGCCACGCCGAAGAACACCAGGTAGAACTGCGCGTCGACGATCGTCTCGCCGCCGAGCAGCGCGGCGCCGACCACGATCCATCCCCACCAAGGCATCTGCGGCCCTCCGCCCGATACCTTAGCGTCTAGATGATTTCGTGCGTGTGGGGAGGCAGCTCGTGCGGAACCCCGCCGTGCCCGAGCCCTCCGCCGCGAAGCCACTCGCGGGTGGATTTCGCGGCCCGGTCGATCAGCACGTGGG
Source organism: uncultured Myxococcales bacterium (assembly GCA_964566375.1). GTDB lineage: Bacteria > Myxococcota_A > UBA9160 > SZUA-336 > SZUA-336 > VGRW01. The sequence continues at coordinate 4,317 of CAZMKX010000280.1, read as the reverse complement.
CGTCCGAGAAGTCGAAGGGCTGGGTCTCGAGCGGGCAGAGCGGCGGCACGACACGGATCTGTGTGTGATCCATGAAGCGCACGATGTCGACGACGAGCTGGCGCGCGATCATCAGGTTCAGGCCGTGCAGCGCCATGGCGAGCGCGCTTCCGGGCGGGCGGCGCATCTCGCACGAGTAGCCCGTGGGCAGGACGATCACCCGCTCGGCGCCGAGGTCGATCGCCGCGGCGATCGGCGTGTTGCTCGCGATCCCGCCGTCGAACAGGCTCGCGCCGTCGATCTTCACGGGCGGGAAGACGCCGGGAATCGCGGCGCTCGCGAGCACGGCAGGGATCGCGGGCCCGCGCGAGAGCACGACCTGGCCGCCGGTCAGCACGTTCGTCGCCACCACGTGCACGGGCACCGTAGCGTCCTCGAGCTTCCGGTAGGGCAGGTGCCGCTTCAGGATCTCGCGCAGCGGCCCCGAGTCGACCAGGTGATCGCGGACCGCGATCGCGCCGAGGAGGCTGCCGAGCGGCGAGAACGGGAAGACGTCGCGCGCGCGCAGGCCCTCCCAGATCGTGCGCAGCGCGCGCACGCCCGCGGCGTCCGGGCGGCCGGCGTAGAACGCGCCGTTCAGCGCGCCGGCCGACGACCCCACCACGAAGTCGGCCGTCACGCCCGCAGCGACGAGCGCCTCGAGCATGCCGACCTCGACCGCGCCGAGGCTCCCCCCGCCGGCGAGCACGAAGGCCGTTCGCGGGACGGTGTCGCCCATCCCTACGAGATCGGTCCCTCGCCCGATTCGTCGACGCCCACGCCCATCGCGTGGTAGCCCTTGTCGACGTAGACGGTCGTGCCGGTGATCCCGCTCGCGAGCGGGGAACACAGAAATGCGGCGGTCGAGCCGACCTCGGCCGCGTCGATCGCCTCGGGCAGCGGCGAGTTCTTCTTGGCGTACAGGATCATCTTCTCGATGAAGCCGATCGCCGACGCCGCGCGCGACGCCCACGGTCCGGCCGAGATCGTATTCACGCGCGCGCCCCAGCGGCGCCCGGCCTCGTAGGCGAGCGTGCGCGTGTCGCTCTCCAGCGCCGCCTTGGCCGACGACATGCCGCCGCCGTAGCCCGGCACCACGCGCTCGCCCGCCATGTAGGTGAGCGAGACGAACGAGCCGCCTGGTCGCAGCAGCGGCCCGAAGCGCTGCACCAGCGCGACGAACGAATACGCGCTCGCCGAGAGCGCCGACAGGTAGCCCTTTCGGCTGGTCTCGAGCAGCGGGTTCTTGACCTCGGAGCCGTTCGCGATCGAGTGCACGACGATGTCGAGCGGCGTCGCGCCGAACTCCGCGACCATGCGGTCGGCCACGCCCTGGATCGTGAAGTCGTCGTGCTCCTTGTAACGGCGGTTCTCGCGCAGCTCGACCGGCGCGTCCGCGAGCGTGTCGTACTCCGCGTCGAGCGCGTAGATGCGCTCGAACGCGAGCGTCTCGCCGCTCGAGAGCACGAGCGACTCGGCCATCTTCCCGCGCTCGAGCATCTTGGTGAAGATCCCGTACGCGGGCGGCCAGGTGCCCACGCAGACCGAGGCGCCGGCCTCGGCCAGCTTCTTGGCGATCGCGAACCCGAAGCCCCAGTCGTCGGCCACGCCGGCGACGAACGCGCGCTTGCCCGTGAGATCGATCGACAGCATGACCGCAGGATAACAGGTAAGATCGCCGCCATGTCCCGACGCGACCAGATCCGCATGACCGACGAAGAGGTGCGCGCCTTCGTCGAATCCAGGAAGACCATCACGATCGTCTCGAACGGCGTGGGCGGCTTTCCGCACCCCATGCCGATGTGGTTCACGCGCGACCCCGACGGCTCGATCCGCATGGCCACCTACCGCACGAGCCAGAAGATCCTGAACATCCAGCGCGACCCGCGCGTGTCGCTGATCTGCGAGAGCGGGACCGAGTACGCCGAGCTGAAAGGCGTGGTGTTCTACGGCCGCGCGGAGCTCGTCGACGACTTCCAGCTCGCCGTCGACACGCTTCTGCGCGCGGGCGGGCGCGGCGACGGGCTGCCGGCCGACTCCGCCGCCGCCAAGCCGATCCTCGACGCCATGCGCAAGAACGCCGAGAAGCGCTTCGTGATCCGGGTGAAGCCCGAGCGCGTGGTCTCGTGGGACCACGCGAAGCTCGGCGGGACCTACTGAGCGGGTTTTTCCGCTGCGCGAAGCCCGAGCATCCGGGTGCCGTCGGCGCGCGTTCCGTTCGGGATCTCGTAGAGGGCTTTGATCGTGCGCACGTCGATCTCGGTCACGCGCGTGCGCTCGAGCGTCTCCCACGAGTAGTTCATGGCCGAGTCGCAATCCAGGCAGTGACCGAGCCCGAGCGTGTGGCCGAACTCGTGCGCGACCAGCAGCTTCAGGTGGGGCAGATCGAGCTGGCAGGAGATCTCGAGGCACGGCTTGGTCGCGTACTGGAGCCGGCCGCGCGCGTACAGTCGACCGTCGACGATCTGCCAGCCGATCCCGCCCCAGCCCGACGCGTCGCCGGTGATGCGCGTCTTCCACTGGACCTGGATCGACGCATCCGGGTCGTCGCGCACGATCTCGAGCGAGAACCAGGGCAGCACCGGCTGGATCGCCGTCTCCCACTCGCGGATCGCCGCGATCACGCCCGCGTCGGTGTCCTCGCGGCTCGCGTAGCGCGCGGCCAGGCGCGGCAGCTCGACGTTCACGCGGAGCGGCATGTCCTCGCGCGTGTAGTGGACGTAGGCGGCGCCGCCGTCGACGTCGTCGGCGTTCGGCGCGAGGAAGCCGTCCTTTTCGGTCACGAGGACGGGCTTCGCTCCGACCGGGGCGTCGCTCTTCGGTGTCGTCTCGGTGGGCGCGGCTGCGGACCGCGGCGCCGTCGGCTCCTGCGCCGCACAGGCGACCGCGAGCGCCGCGACCAGCGCCGCGGCGACGCGACTCACCACGCCGTCCAGCCGCCGTCCACCGGAATGATCGCGCCCGTCACGTAGCTCGACTTCGGCGACGCCAGGAACAGAACCGCCGTGTCGATCTCCTCGAGCCGGCCCAGCCGGTCCATCGGCGTGAAGCGCCGCATCATCTCCTGCTGCTCGGGCGCCACGTCGCCCACGCGCGGATCGACCGTCATCTCGGTCGGGAAGTACGACGGCGCGAGCGCGTTCACCGCGATGCCGTAGCGCGCCCACTCGATCGCCAGGTGCCGCGTCAGGTTGTTGAGCGCACCCTTCGTCGCCGAGTAGCCGACCGCGCGGTGCACGGGGTTGCCCGCGAAGCCGATCACCGACGAGATCTGGATGATCCGCCCGCCACGCTTCCGCTCGATCCAGCGCTGCGCCACCATCTGCGACGCCTCGAACGGCGCCGTCAGATTCAGGTCGAGCGCGCTGTCCCACTTCGCGCGCGTGTGATTCTCGGCGCGTCCGAGCGGCGCGAGCCCCGCGCCGTTCACCAGCAGATCGAGCGGCCCGAGCGCCGCCTCGACCTGGTCGATCGCCGAGCGCAGCTGCTCGGTGTCGGTCACGTCCGCCGGCGCCACGCACGCGCGCACGCCCTTCGCCTCGAGCTCGCGCGCGAGCGCCTCGAGCCGGTCCTTCCGCCGCGCGACCAGCCCCACGTCCGCGCCCGCCGTCGCGAGCGCGCGCGCGACCTGCGCGGATAGGCCGCTCGACGCGCCGGTGACGAGGGCGACCTGGCCTTTGAGGGAGAAGAGCGATTCGAGCTCGGTCATCGGCGCATCCGTCTTCATTCAGGGTGATCTCCGTAACTAGCTTACGCGCGCTAGCGGTGCCGTGCGAGGAGTTCTGTCCTCGGCCTCGTGGGGACAGGTCGTTGGCGCGGACTCCAATGCCGCGCGCCGGTCGGCGTTGGGCTGGTCTGCGATGCCGCCGTCTAGCTCGACTGGACCGCCGAGTTGCCCAGTACCCTGGGCGGCGTCGATCGTGCGCGACCGCGAGGTTCTGCACGCGATCCGGGAGCTCGATGTACGCAACCTGCTACGGGAATCGACCTACGAAGACCCGGCGGAGGTCATCGTGGTCGATGCCGGGCAGCCGCGAGCCGACCCGCGGGCTCTCTTCGATTCGGGCGAGCGCTGCGTCAATGGCCGCCAGAAACCCCGCGCCAAGTCCCGGCCGATTGTGCCCCTACCAGCGAACGGCATCCGCCCGTTCGGCGTCCACCTCCTCGCTGATCGGAAGCGGCAGCTTCAACGCTTGGCGAGTCGTTCCGAAGCCGATCACGAAGCTCGGGCTACGTCGTGCCGGGGTCGGAACCAGAACGAGCGCGAGCTGCGCATTGCTCGATGGCCGCGGCCCTGGC
>CAZMKX010000279.1:0-5446 GCA_964566375.1 uncultured Myxococcales bacterium | reverse complement strand
CTACGCGCGCACGACCAAGGGGCTCGAGCGCGTCGACGTGATCTACCGGCGCGTCGACGACACGTTCATCGATCCCGCGATGTTCCGGCCCGACTCGATGCTCGGGATTCCCGGCCTGATGGGCGCGATCCGCGCGGGAAACGTCGGGCTCGCGAACTCGCTCGGCTGCGGCGTGGCCGACGACAAGGCGATCTACCCGTACGTGCCGGCGCTGATCCGCTACTACCTGAACGAGGAGGCGATCCTCCCGAACGTCGACACGTATCTGCTCTGGGAGCCGGAGCAGCGCGAGGCGGCGCTCGCGCGGCTCGACCAGCTGGTGATGAAGCCGGTCGCGGCCTCGGGCGGATACGGGATCGTGATCGGCCCGCAGGCCACGTCCGAGCAGCTCGAGATCTGCCGAAAGGAGATCGAGCGCGACCCGCGCGCGTGGATCGCGCAGGAGCTGGTGCAGCTTTCCGCCCACCCGACCTTGATCGACGGCCGGCTCGAGCCGCGACACATCGACCTGCGTCCGTTCGTATTGGCGGGCGAGCGCATCGAGGTCGTTCCCGGCGGGCTGACACGCGTCGCCCTGCCGCGCGGCTCGTACATCGTGAACTCGTCGCAGGGCGGCGGATCGAAGGATACCTGGGTGCTCGCCGACGAGCCGGAGCCGAACTGATGCTCGCACGACACGCCGAGGACCTGTTCTGGGCCGGGCGCTACCTGGAGCGCGCGGAGGACACGGCGCGCCTGCTCGACGTCACCTATCACGGACTGCTCGAGGGCGGCGCGAGCGACGGACCGATGGCGTGGCAGGAGGTTCTCGACGCGCTGCAGCTCTCGCACCTGTTCCGAAGCCGACACCGACGGGTGACGGCCGAAGCGGTCGAGGAGTTCCTGGTCCTGGACGAGAGCCACTCGAGCTCGATCGCCTCGGCGATCGGCCGCGCGCGCGAGAACGGGCGCAACGTGCGCGAGCACCTGTCGACCGAGCTCTGGGAGGCGCTGAACTCGACCTACCTCGAGCTGCGCGCGGACGGGCGCGCGGCGGAGCTCGCCGCGCACCCGCACGAGTTCTACCGGCGCGTGCGCTCGCGCTGCCAGCTCGTCGCGGGCGCCGCGGCCGAGACCATGCCGAGGCTCGATGCCTGGCGCTTCCTGCTGCTCGGCCGCCTGGTCGAGCGCGCGGAGATGACCTGCCGCCTGCTGCGCGTGCGCGCTCCCCAAGCCGTCGGCGATGCCGCGCAGGACGAAATCCACTACTGGCTCGTGCTGCTGAACGCGGTGTCCGCGCTCGAGCCGTACGCACGCCGCTTCGGCGCCGAGATCACGCCGCTGCGCGTGCTCGAGCTGCTCGTCCTGTCGCCGGACTTCCCGCGCAGCGTGCTGTTCTGTCTGCGCGCGGCGGAGATGCAGCTCGAGGCGCTCGAGGGCGGCGTCGCGGTCGCGAGCGTGCGGCGCGCGCTCTCGCGGATGCGCGCGGAGCTCGAGTACCAGGACGTGAGCGTGCTGCTCGACCGCGGCGCGCAGGACGCGCTCGAACGCACGCGACAGGGCATCGCGCTGATCGCCGACCGCATCGAGGCCTGCTTCTTCGCGACCGGGCCGAGCCCCGAGCGCCACGTGTACGAGTCGGTCTGATGGACGTCTTCGACATCCGCTTCGTCTCCCACTTCCGCTACCCGCAGCCGGTCTGGGACTCGCACAACGTGCTGCGCGCGTGTCCGTGCAGCGACGAACGGCAGGCGCTGCTCTCGTACCGTGTCGACCTCTCACCCGGCGCGAGCGTGGTGACGTACCAGGACTACTTCGGCACGCGCGTCGACCTGTTCGGCGTGGCGCAGCCGCACCGTGCGCTGGAGGTCTCCGCCGAGATCCGCGTCGCGATGAGCGGCTCGGAGCGGACCGACCCGCCCCCGGCGCGCGCGTCGCTCGTCGATCCGGCGTTCGCCGCGGAGCACTGGGAGTATCTCGTGCCGAGCGGTCACGTCGCCTTCGGCGAGAGCATCGCGCGCGAGGCGCGCGAGGTGACGGGGGGTGTGGGCGAGGACGCGGCCGCTCTCGGCAACGCGCTCTGCGAGCACGTCCGCCGCACGTTCCAGTACGCGCCCGGCTCGACCCACGTCGGGATCGACGTCGGCGATCTGCAGCGCTCGCGCCGCGGAGTGTGTCAGGACTTCGCGCACTACCTGATCGCGCTGTGCCGCAGCATCGGCGTACCCGCGCGCTACGTCAGCGGATACCTGTTCGCGACCGACAGCCAGGACTCGAGCGCTCCGCCCGCGGAAGAGGTGCTCGTGCAGACGCACGCGTGGACGGAGATCGCGATCCCCGGCGCGGGCTGGTGGCCGCTCGACCCCACCAACCGCATGGTCGTCGGCGCGCGCCACGTGAAGATCGGGCACGGCCGCGACTACGACGACGTGCTGCCGCTGCGCGGTCTGTACCACGGCCCGTTCCACCACGAGCTCGAGGTGTCCGTGCGCATGCGCCGGCTGGCGACGCCTCAGCGCTTCGGGTAGCCGAGCTCGCCGAGCTTGCGCGCGATGTCCGGACCGGCGCTGCGGGTATTCACCGACTTGTCGATCGCGACGATCGCGCCGCTCGCGTCGATGTAGAACGTCCACCGCTTCGCGTACATCGCCCCCAGGCTCGAGACGCCGAAGGCATTGGCGGCGTCGCCGTTCGGGTCGGAGAGCAGCACCAGCTTCGAGTCGAGCGACCGCGCGAACTCCGCGTTCTTCTCGGGCGGGTCGAAGCTGACCATGAACACGGAGGCGCGGTACGCGCCGATCGCGGCCGCGCTCTCGGTCAGCGATTTCAGCTCGTCGGTGCAGCCGCCCGTGAACGCCTTCGGGAACCAGGCGAGGACCACGCCCTCCTTCCCCTTGAACTGCGCGAGCGTGTAGGTCTTGCCGTCGGAGCCCTGCAGCGAGAAGTCGGGTGCGGGCGAACCGACCGCCAGGTCCGCGGCGACGGCGGTCGATGCGATGAGGACGAGCCAGGCGAGGGAGACCAGGGTGATTCTCAGCATCGCGCGAGTCTAGCTCGCTCGCGTAGAATCGCGCGATGCAGCCAGCGATTCTCGAAGCGGCGCTGAACGGCGGGACCCCGAAGTCGTCGAACGCCAACGTGCCGCGTTCCGCGCCCGAGGTCGTGGCCGACGCGCTGGTCTGCCTCGAAGCCGGCGCATCGATCGTGCACACGCACGTCGACGAGGTCGGCGTTCCACCGGCGCGGGCCGCCGCGCTCTACGAGGCGCAGTACGCGCCCGTGCTTCGGAAGCGGCCCGACGCCCTGCTCTATCCGACGGTCGGCTTCGCGAAGACCGTCGAGGAGAGCTTCGCCCACTTCGAGCCGCTGGTTTCGCGCTGCGGGCTGCGCATCGGTGTGTTGGACCCTGGCTGCGTCAACCTCTCGAGCTTCGCGTACGTGAACACGCCTTCCGACATCGCGTACATGGCGGCGCTCTGCGAGCGTCTGCGGCTCGGCCCGAGCATCGCGATCTTCGAGCCGGGGTTCCTGCGCCACGCGCTCGGCTACTGGCGGAAGGGGAAGCTCCCGCGCGGGGCGCTCCTGAAGTTCTACATGGGCGGCACGCACGCGGACCTCGGCTTCGGGCTGCCGCCGACGCCGCACATGCTCGACGTCTACCTCGAGATGCTCGGCGACTGCCCGTTGCCCTGGTCGGTCGGCGTGCTGGGCGGGGACGTCTTCGAGCACGGCCTCGCTCGCCACGCGGTCGAGCGCGGCGGACACCTGCACCTGGGACTCGAGGACTTCGGCGGCTCGCGCAAGCCGACGAACGTCGAGCTCGTACGCGAAGGTGTGTCGCTGTGCCGGTCGCTCGGCCGGCGCGTGGCGAGCTGCGCACAGGCGGCCGCGATCCTCGACCTGCCGAACCGTTAGTCCTGAAGCTTGTAGAGCGCATCGTACTTGCTTTGGCGCTCTTCGCGAAACGGCACGAGACCCGGCATGACCGCTTGCCCGTCGACTCGTGCGAGATCCCCCGCGTCGAGCGAAAACGCCTCCGGACACGCCGCTCGACACGGGAACACGTACACCACACGCACGTACAAAGCGTACACCGCCGGCTCGCCCGCGTAGCCCGACCGTTCGAAGATCTCTGTGCGGGTCACTCGCGCTCTCAGTCCGCGCTCCGTCGTCGGGTCGAAATCCCTCGGCCAGCTTTCGGCGCCGGCCAATGCGGGAATGTGCCGGTAGCTCGCGTCGCCGTCCGCGTCGTCGATCTCCCGCGTGCCGAGCCACGAGACCTCTGCGCTCTCGGGACAGAGCGGCTCTTCACCCTCGACCTGGAGGCACGGATACCACGCCAGCGAGAAGTCCGCGTCGCCGGGCACCTCGAGCTGGACGTCGAGCGCAATGCTGCTTCGCGCGCCGAGGGCCGCGTACACGGGAACGATCGGGATTCCCGGGGGCCCGAGGAAGAGGAATCGCCAGTCGTCGCTCGGGACCACCGAGAGATGCAGTCGCTGCTCGGGGCGGCGAGCGAAGTTCGATCGATCGAAGGAGGACGCGAAGTGGCCTCGCACCCAGTACATCGAGCAGCCGGTCGCGAGAAGTGCGCACGCAGCGAGGGCCGCGCGGGTGGCGGGATTCATCGAGCCAGGCTCGTGCGCAGCTCCACGAGCGCGCGCGGGCTGAGCTCGATCATTCCTGCGCGCGGCTCGTCGAGGTCGAGGATCACGACGATGAGCGCGCAGGTGAGAATGGACAACCCGACGGTGGCGAAGACGGTACGCCGGCCGCCGAGACCCGAGCCGTAGCCGACGCTCATCAGCGCGACCGTCGCAAAGAGCAGGTTCAGGAAGAGCACGACCGCGGGGACGCGATTCCCGAGCCACTCCGCCTGAGCGGAGGCGGCGTCGAAGGTCTCGTTCAACGCCTGGACGAAGAGCGACGCAGGCAGCGCGTGCGGGTCGGCGTCGCTCACGCTGCGCGCCACCGACCAGAGGCGCGCGCGCAGCGTCGCCGCGACCGAATCGGCGTTCGCGCTCTCGGCGGAATCCTCCGCCTCCGCGAAGTACGCGAGCCGCGTGTCGAGGTAATCACGCAGAAGGGCGCGTAGTTCTCCTCGCGCCGGCTCCGGGAGGAGCTCCGCGCGCAGCGCGGTGGTGCCGAGCGCGTTGGCCTCCTCCAGCACCAGCTGGCGCCGCGCATCGAAGCGCGTGACCGCCATCGAGAACGTGAACCCGAGCAGAAGCCCGACCAACCCCAGCATTCCCGCCTGGATGGTCCCGATCTCCGACTTCGCGTCCGCGCCCGCTCGCGCTCCCTCGCGAAGGCCGACGCGGTAGCCCGCCTCGCTCGACGCCAACAGGACCAAGAGCAACCCGAGCGCGAGAGCCCACGGATCCGTGGAGTGCACGAGGCTCACGATCGCTCGCGCCGCGCTAGTTCACGCGCCGCGCGCCCTTCCAGTACTTCTCGCGCAGCAGGA
>CAZMKX010000278.1:0-5480 GCA_964566375.1 uncultured Myxococcales bacterium | reverse complement strand
AGGTTCCGCTCGGGATCGCGCTCGCGGCGAGCGTGCGCGTGGGCAACCAGATCGGCGCGGGCGACGCGGACGGCGCACGTCGCTCCGCGAACGTCGCGCTCGCGCTCGGCGCCGTCACGATGCTGTTCTTCGGCGTGGTCTTCGCCGCCGGGCGAAACTCGCTGCCACAGCTGTACTCGAACGATGCGGAGGCGCTCGCGCTCGCAGCGCTCGTGCTTCCGATCGCCGGAGCGTTCCAGCTCTTCGACGGCACGCAGGTGGTCGCCGGCGGCGTGCTGCGCGGCGCGGGACGCACGCATGCGCCGGCGGCCGTGAACCTGTTCGGCTTCTACGGGATCGCGCTTCCGCTCAGCGCCTTCTGGGCGTTTCGGGTCGCCGGTGGGCTCGAGGGGATCTGGTGGGGGCTCGTGACGGGGCTCTTCGCGGTCTCGCTGCTGCTCGTGCTCTGGCTGCGGCGGACGCTGTCGCGCCCGATCGGGGAGCTTCGCGTGGGCATCCACTAGGCGGGTCACCGACCCGCGGGCGTGTATCATGGCGCGATGAACGAGATCCTCCTGCACCACTACCCCGCGTCGCCGTTCACCGAAAAGGTCCGACTCACGCTGGGACTCAAAGGTCTCGCGTGGCGAGCGATCGAACAGCCGAACATCATGCCCAAGCCGGATCTCACGCCGCTCACGGGCGGCTATCGGAAGATCCCGGTGATGCAGATCGGCGCGGACGTCTACTGCGACTCGCAGTGCATCCTGCGCGAGCTCGAGCGCCGCCACCCGACGCCCACGCTCTTCCCCGACGGAGGCGTCGCCACCGGCTGGGCGTTCGCGTTCTGGGCGGACCGCGTGTTCTTCCAGGCGACGGTCGCGGTGATCTTCGGACAGATGGCCGACTCGGTGCCCAAGGAGTTCATCGACGACCGCTCCGCGCTGATGGGCGGCCAGAAGTTCGACCCGGGCGCGATGAAGGCGGCCGTGCCGCTGATGAAGGAGTCCCTGCGCGCGCAGCTCGACTGGCTCGAGTCGCAGCTCGCCGACGGTCGAGCTTTCCTGCTCGGCGCGAAGCCGGGGCTCGCCGACTTCGCCACCTACCATTCGATCTGGTTCCTGCAGAGCTACTACCCGCCCGCCGGCGAGGTACTCGCGCCGCACGCGCGCGTGCGCGCCTGGTGCGAGCGCGTGAAGGCGATCGGCCACGGCCGCCCCACGCCGATGGCGCCGAAGGAAGCGCTCGAGATCGCGCGCTCGGCGAAGTCGGAGACCTCACCTCTTGCGGATCCGGGCGAGCCCAACGGCCTTGGACCCGGCGACCGCGTCCTCGTCATGGCCGACGACTACGGCCGCGACCCGATCGCCGGCGAGCTCGTGCGCTCGTCGACTCAGGAGATCGCGATCCGCCGCAACGACCCGCTCGTCGGCGACGTCGTCGTCCACTTCCCGCGCGCGGGATTCTGGGTCGTGCGCGGGTAGCTTCCCGCTAGCTCGAACGCACGCGTGCGAGCGCCGTCTGCCAGGCGTCGCGCGACGCCCGCCGCTCCGCGTCGCCGAGGCGCGGCGCAAAGACGGCCGCGGGCGGGACGAGCGCGGCGCAGGCGCTCACGTCGCGGAACACGCCCGTCGCGAGGCCCGCCAGAAACGCGGCGCCGAGGGCGGTGGTCTCGACCTCCTGCGCGCGCGCGATCTCGCGGCCGGAGAAGTCGGCGAGCGCCTGGACCAGGAAGTCGCTCTGGGCAAGCCCGCCGTCGACGCGCAGCGCACCCGCGCCGAGCGGGAAGGCCTCGCACACGTCCGTACACCGTTGCGCGACGCCCTCGAGCGCGGCGCGCGCGAGCTCGGCGCGGCCCGAGCCGCGCGTCAGGCCGAGCAGCGCGCCCCGCGCGGCGTCGTCCATGAACGGAGTGCCGAGGCCCTGGAGCGCGGGCACGAAGACGACGCCGCCCGACGACGTCGTGCTCTCCGCTCGCCGGGAGAGCTCCGCGCCGTCGCGTGCGATGCCGAGCTCGACCAGCCAGTCGATCGCGCTTCCCGCCGTGATCACGGTTCCCTCGAGGCAGAACGCGCGCGTGCCATCCGCCAGCCACCAGAGCGCGAGCGGATAGGAGCCGGGCACGAGCGCCGCGGGACGATCGCCCGTGTGCACATCGAACATCGCGGAGGTCCCGAGCGTGAGCTTCGCGTCGCCGGCCTGCGCGACGCCCTGCGCGAAGGCGGAAGCCTGCTGGTCGCCCGCGCGCGCGGCGACACGGACCGGTGTTCCGAGCAGCGCCGCGGGCGTCTCGCCGACGACGCCGCTGGTCGGAACGATCTCCGGCAGGGCCTCGCGCGGGACCGCGAACAGGTCGAGCAGACCCTGCGCCCAGTCACCGCTCGCGGCGTCGAAGAGCGCCGTGCACGAGGCGTTCCCGGGCTCGGTCACGTGCAGCGCCCCGCCCGAGAGCTTCGCGGCCAGCCATACGTCCGGTGTGCCGAACCGGAGCCGCCCCTCGCGCGCGGCGCGCTGCACGGCGTCGTCGTGCTTCATCCACCATTCGAGCTTCGTCGCCGACGCGAGCGTGTTGATCGGAATGCCCGCCGCGCGAAATCCCGCGACGCGCTCGGCCGTGCGCTGGTCCTGCCAGCTCTGCGCGGGCGCGAGCGGCGCCAGCGTGCGCGCGTCCCAGGCGAGCGCCGTGCTGCGTTGCGTGACGATTCCCAGGCCGGCGATGTCGCGCGACGAGAGCCGCGAAGCCTCGAGCGCGCCGCGCAGAACCGCTTGCGCGCCGGTCCACATCTCCTCGGGATCCTGCTCGATCCAGCCCGGACGGGGATAGCGCGACGCGAGCGGCCGCTGCACGCGCGCGAGAACCGCGCCGTCCCCGCCGACGACGAGCGCGCGAACGCTGGTGGTGCCCAGATCCAGCGCGAGGAGCGCCGTGCCGCTCACGCGCGCCGCGGTCCGATCGGCGGCAGGAGCGCGCCGGGATTCAGGAGGTCGTCGGGATCGAGCGCCGTCTTCACGGCGCGAAGCAGCGCGATGCCCGTGTCGCCGATCTCCTCGGCGAGGAATCCGCGGCGCACGCGTCCGATGCCGTGGTGGTGCGCGATCCCGCCGCCTCTCGCGACCGTGGCTTCCATCGCGCGCCGCCAGCAGGCGAGATACACGTCCGGCATGCGCTCCCGCTCGGGGACGCGCGCCGCGAACGTGAAGTACAGGTTCGTGCCGGAGCGGTAGGAGTGACTCGAGTGCGCACTCGCAAGCACGACCTCCGGGATCTCACGAAGCGCTGCGACCACCGCGTGATAGAGCGGCAGCACGCGATCCCAGGTGGCCGAGACCTCGATCGTGTCGACGACCAGACCGCGCTCGTTCAGCTCGCGGAAGCCGGGAACCTGATTCCGGTGCTCGAGCCAGTGCTCGACGGGCGCCGAGCCGGCCGGCACGCCGCCCTCGTCGGCACAGAGCTCGGCGACGGCTCCGACCTCGGCCGCGACGAGGGCGCTCGGGCCCTCGTGCAGGACCAGGAGCATGCAGCGACCGTCGGGGCATTCCTTCGGGAACTGGCGCTGCGACTCGCGCTCGTCGTAGAGGCGCACGACCGGTGGTCGCCAGCCCGCTCGCATGAAACGGCGGACCGCCTCGAGCCCCGCGTCGAGCAGCGCGAAGTGGTACGACGCGATCGTGCGTGATTCCGGCTTGGGCCGCAGCGAGAACGTCACCTCGGTCACGACGCCGAGCGTCCCCTCGCTGCCCATGAAGAGCTGGCGCAGGTCCGGTCCGGCGGCGGCGCGCGGCACCTCGCGCGTCCGCACCACGCGACCGTCTGGAAGCACGACCTCGAGCGCGAGCACCAGATCCTCGATCGAGCCGTACGCGGTCGAGAACTGCCCCGCCGCGCGCGTGGCGACCCAGCCACCGACCGTCGAGAGCTCGACCGACTGCGGCCAGTGACCGATCGTGAGTCCTTCTCGTTCGATGCGCCGCTCGGCGTCGCCGCCCATCGTGCCGGCGCGGAACGCCGCCGTCAGGTTGCGCGCGTCGAAGGACACCAGACCCTCGAGCGCGCGCGTCGACAACACGATCGCATCGGCGCGCGACTCGATCCCGCCGCACACACCCGAGCCGCCGCCGAACGGGATCACCGGCACGCGCGCCTGGCGGCAGAGCCGGAGCGTCGTCGAGACTTCCGCCGTGGACTCCGGACGCACGACCGCGAGCGGTATCGGCGCACCCTGCCCGACCAGGTCGTGGAGCTCCGCCAGCGCCCAGCTGTCGCGTCGGTGCGCGGCCAGCGTGGCCGCGTCCGTGTGCACGCGCCCGCCCAGCTCGGCGCGAAGCCGCGCGACGATCCCGCTCACGACTCCGTCTCCCGGAAATCCAGATCCGCCTGCAGCCGCGCGCGCGCGCGGGCGAGCGAGTCACTCATCTGCGCCTCGCTCCAGCCGAGCAGCTCGCCCATGCGCGCTGCGATCGGGGCTGCGATCGTGTTTCGCGCGTCGGACTCGTAGAGTGCGGCGCGCGTGCGGCGGTAGAGCACGTCCTCGACGCTGGCTGCGGCTTCCTGGCGGACCGCCCAGTCCACCTCGCCGCGAATCACCGGCGCGCCACTCGCGAGACGCTCGAAGCCGAGCTTCGCGACCGCGCTCGCTTCGGTTCCGTACAGGCGCGCGAGCCGCAGCGACGTGATCCCGTCGAAGCGGAACTCGCCCTCGAGCGCGCGCGCGAGCGGGACGAGATCGCCCGCGAAATCGCCGCCCGGGAGCGGCGGGCCCTCGCCCGCGTCCGGAAGCGCGCGTCCGAGCACCTTCGCAACGTGCTCCAGGCTGCGCAACGCGGTCGGGCGATACCCGGTGAGCTTCCCGCCCGCGATCGTGATCACGCCCGCGCGTCCGATCAGGACCTCGTCCTTGCGCGAGATGTCGGTCGGCGGCCTTCCCGGCTGTGCGACGAGCGGCCGCAATCCCGCCCACGCCGTTCGCACGTCCGAGGCATCGAGTCCGTCGACGGTGAGATACCGGCGCGCCGGCTCGAGCAGATACTCGACGTCGGCGCGCGTGATCACCGGCCACAGGTCCGCGCCGCGCGCGTAGGTGGTGTCGGTCGTGCCCAGGAAGACGATCTCGTCCCGCCGCAGCGCGAAGATGCTGCGCTTGTCCTCGGTCGCGAGGAGAAGCAGATTCCGGACCGGCAGCCGCGAAGCGGGAATGCCGATGTGTACGCCCTTCGACAGGTGTAGAAGCGGCGGCGCTCCGGAATCCTCGAGCTTGCGCAGCGCTTCGACCCACGCGCCCGCCGCGTTCACCACGCAGTCCGCGCGTACACGCACCTCGCGCCCGGTCAGCGAACACCGCGCGGTGACGCCCGCGGCCCGGCCGTTCTCGAGCGGGATCCCGGTGACCGGCGCCCAGTTCAGCGCCCGCGCGCCCAGGCTCGCGGCGGCGCGCAGGTTCGCCAGGACGAGCCGCGCGTCGTCGGTCAGGTACTCGCGGTAGGCGCAGGCGAAGCGCCAC
>CAZMKX010000277.1:0-5499 GCA_964566375.1 uncultured Myxococcales bacterium | reverse complement strand
ATCCGCACCCGGGCAACGTCCTGATCCAGCCGGGCCCGCGCTACGTGATCCTCGATTTCGGCCTGGCCAAGCAGCTTCCGCGCGGGTTCGGAATGGGCCTCTTCGAGCTGATGTTCTCGATGATGACCCAGAACGAGGCGGCGATGGTGCGAGCGTTCCAGGAGCTCGGCTTCCGCACCAAGACGGGCGACACCGACACCTATCTGCTGATCGCGCGGCGGATGATGGGCGCGAGCGAGGACGGCACGTTCCGCGGCGAGTTCACCGAAGAGGTGACCGACGAGCTGATGGAGACGATCCGGACGAACCCGATCGTCGAGGTGCCGAGCGACTTCGTGCTGGTCGCGCGCGTCTTCTCGCTGCTCTCGGGCATTGCGCACACGCTCGGCGGTCGGGCGGACGTGCTCGACGCGCTCGGCGGCGGGAACGCCGCGCGCGGATAGGAACCCGATGGCCGCGTCCGCTGCTTGCGAGTCCGGCCCTGGTCGGGGTGGTAGCGTTGCGCGCATGGAGCTCGATCCGCGCCGCTGCTACGAAGCGCTTCAGACGCGCGACCGTCGCTTCGACGGACGCTTCTTCGTGGCGGTCCGCACGACCGGGATCTACTGCCGGCCGATCTGTCCGGCGCGCCTTCCGCTCTTCGCGAACGTGCGCTTCTACGCGTGCGCAGCCGCGGCCGAGTCGGCGGGATTTCGCGCCTGCCGGCGCTGCCGCCCCGAGAGCGCGCCCGGAACGCCCGCGTGGCTCGGCAGCTCTGCGGTGGTCGCGCGCGCGCTGCGACTGATCAACGCGGGTGCGCTCGACGGGGTCGACGTGGAGGCGCTCGCCGGACGGCTCGGCGTCGGCGGGCGTCAGCTGCGCCGGCTGTTCGCGCGACACCTGGGTGCGTCGCCGGCCGAGATCGCGCGCGCCCGGCGCGTGCATCTCGCGAGAGCGCTCGTCGACCGCAGCGCGCGGCCGATCACCGAGCTCGCCTTCGCCGCGGGCTTCGCATCCGTGCGGCAGTTCAACCACGCGTTCCGCAGGAGCTTCGGTCGGTCGCCGCGCGAGCTGCGGCGGCTGCGCGCGCTCGCGCCCGACGACGCGAGCCGGAGCGACGCGCTCGAGCTCCGGCTGCCCTACCGCCCGCCGTTCGACTGGCCGGGACTCACGCGATTCCTCGAAGCGCGCGCGATCGCGGGCGTGGAGTGCGTCGGCGACGGGCGCTACCGGCGCACGATCGAGCACGCGGGCGAGCCCGGCTGGCTCGAGGTACACCCGCTCGGAGACGAGGCCGCCGTGCTCCTGCGGGTCGCCCCGCCGGCAGGCGCGAGCCTGCTCGCGGTGGTCGAGCGCGTGCGGCGGATCTTCGATCTCGACGCCGACCCGCTCGCGATTCGCGAAGCGCTCGGCGCCGACGCGCGGCTTCGTGCGCAGCTCGATGCGCGACCCGGCCTTCGCGTGCCGGGAGCCTGGGATCCGTTCGAGCTCGGCGTGCGCGCGATCCTCGGCCAACAGGTCAGCGTGCGCGGCGCCTCGACGCTGGCTTCGCGGCTGGTGCGCGCGTTCGGAAAGCCCGTCGGCGGACTGCCGCGCGGCCTCACGCACGTCTTCCCGACGCCGGAAAGGCTGGCCGTGGCCGACGTCGCGTCGATCGGTCTGCCGCGCGCGCGCGCCGGGGCGATCCGCGGCTTCGCCTCGGCGGTGGCGCGCGGCGAGCTCGTGCTCGACGGCGCGCGCGGCCTCGACGACGCGGTGGCGCGGCTCTCGACGCTTTCCGGTGTCGGTCCCTGGACGTCGCAGTACATCGCGATGCGCGCGCTCGGCGAGCCGGACGCGTTTCCCGCGGGCGATCTCGTGCTGCGCAGGCTCCTCTCCGACGACGGCACGCCGGTCTCGGCCGCAGCGGCCGGGCGCGCGGCCGAGGCTTTCCGGCCCTGGCGCTCCTACGCGGCGATGGCGCTCTGGCAGAGCCTCGCTCCGGCGGACGCGCGATGAGGCTCGCGCTCGGCGAGCTCGAGTCGCCGCTCGGCCCGCTCCGCTTCGCGCGCGACGATGCGGGTCGGCTCGTCGCCCTGGCCTTCGCCGAGATGTGGCCGTCGCTCGAGCGGACGCTCGCGCGTCGTCTCGCACGCCCCACGCTGCGCGCCGCCTCTGGACCGGGCGAGCTCGGCGCGCGGCTCG
Source organism: uncultured Myxococcales bacterium (assembly GCA_964566375.1). Taxonomy (GTDB): domain Bacteria; phylum Myxococcota_A; class UBA9160; order SZUA-336; family SZUA-336; genus VGRW01. The sequence goes on along the minus strand of CAZMKX010000277.1, from coordinate 3,336 downwards.
CGGACTACTTCGCCGGTGACCTGGCCTCGCTCGACGCGATCGGGATCGAGCTCGTGGGCACCACATTCCAGCGCCGCGTCTGGTCGGCGCTGCGCGAGATCCCGGCCGGGAGGACGATCTCGTATGCCGCGCTCGCGCGAGCGCTCGGCGCGCCGACCGCCGTGCGCGCCGTCGGCGCCGCGAACGGCGCAAATCCGATCTGGCTCGTCGTGCCCTGCCACCGGGCGATCGGCAGCGATGGGCGACTGGTCGGATACGCGGGCGGAATCGAGCGCAAGCGCTGGCTGCTCGCGCACGAGTCGCGCGCGGCTCAGCGCGCGGTCCAGAACTCCGAGAAGCGCCCGCACTCGAGCGGCCCGAGCGGCGCCGTTCCCGCCTTCGTGCCCGCGGGAACCGCGACGGGCTTTCCGCCCTCGAAACGCTGGTCGACCACGCCGTCGTAGTTCGTGTCCTCGTCCTGGCGCGCGAGCTGCCCGCCCGCGAAGATCTGCACGACGTCGACCTTGCGATCCCCGTTGGTGTCGGCTTCGAGCGCCGTCCGCTGTCCGCCCTCGTAGATCTCGCGCTGGTCGGCGACGCCCTTGCCCTTGGTGTCGATCCAGACCTCCGTGACGACGCCCCCCGAGACGACCGCGCGTGCATCGAGCGAGCCGTTCCCGTCGGTGTCGATGCACTGCACGGCCACCTGGCCGCTCGCGTCGAGCGTGAGCTTCTTGTCCGGGCGCTTGCGCTTGGGATCGGAGATCAGCTCCTGCGCGATCGGCCTCCCGTCCGCGCCGAAGATCGTGAGCACGTCGGGCCGCCCCGCGCCCTTCGTGTCCTGGCCCTGCCGGACGACGACGCCGTTCTCGAGGTAGGTCCACGTGTCGAGCTTGCAGTCGGCGTTGGTGTCCTTGCTCTCCGAGACCACGTTGCCCGCGGCGTCGTAGGTCTGCACCAGGTCCGTGCAGCCCTTGCTGCCCTGCTCGAGCTTGACGGGCTTGCCGTCGCGCAGGGCGACGGTCACGTCGGGCTTGCCGTCGCCGTCCTTGTCCTCCTGCTTCTGCGTGACGTTCCCGCTCGCGTCGATCGTGAGCCAGGTATCGATCGCGCCGTCGCCGTTCGAATCCGCCTCCTGGACCTGCGCGCCGCCCTTGCCGGCGCTCGAGCGCTTGTCGACCACGCCGTCGAAGTTCGCGTCCTCCTCCTGGCGCACGACCTTGTCACCCTCGAACCAGGCGAAGACGTCCGCCTTGCCGTCGCCGTTCGAGTCCTTCTCGGTGCGGACCACGACACCCTTCTCGAGGAATGAGACGGTCTCGAGCCGACCGTCACCGTCCGTGTCGGCCTCGCTGCGCGCGGGGCTTCCGTCGGCAGCGAACGTGGTCAGCGCGTCGGGCTTGCCGTCGTGGTTGGTGTCCTCGCTCTGCGAGACCTTCACCCCGCCCTGGTACTCGATCACGACGTCGGGCTTGCCGTCGCCGTTCGTGTCGGCCTCGGAGTGCGCAGGCGCTCCGCCCACGTACGAGATCACCAGCTCGAACGTCCCGTTGCCGTCGCGGTCCTGCTCCTCGCGGCCGAGCTCGCCGGCGGAGTACATCTTGACGACGTCGGCCTTGCCGTCGCCGTTGGTGTCGATCTCCTCGCGCTGCGGCTTGCCATCCGAGTCGAGCGTGACCCACAGGTCGATCGCACCGTCGCCGTTTGCATCGCGCTGCTGCGTGGCTTCCTTGCCGCCCTTGAACTCGATCACCGAGTCGAACTTGCCGGTGCCCTTCGAATCCTGCTCCTGCCTCACGGGCACGCCGTTCTCGAAGATCGTGACGACGTCGTAGCGGCCGGCGCCCTTGCTGTCGCTCTCCTCGCGGACCTTCTGCCCGTTCGCGAACTCGACGCGCAGGTCGAGCTTGCCGTCGTTGTTCGTGTCGCGCTCCTCGCGCACGACCTCGCCGTCCGGCCCGAACTCGCCGCGCGCCTCGGGCTTGCCGTCGCGGTTCGCGTCGTCGACGAAGCGCAGCGGCTTTCCGTCGGCGAACTCCATCACGCGATCGGGCTCGCCGTCGTGGTCCTGGTCCTCTTCGAGCCGGACCGTGGCCCCGCTCGCGTCGTTCGTCCGCCAGCTGTCGGCCTTGCCGTCGCCGTTCGAATCCTTGAGGACGCGCTGCTCCTTGCCGGTTCCGGGATCGAGCACGACCCAGGTGTCGATCCGACCGTCGTGGTCGGCGTCCTGCTCCTGCTTCTCGAGACGCTTCTCGGGATCGAAGAAGTTCCACAGGTCGATCACGCCGTCGCCGTTCTCGTCGAGCTCGACCCGGACGAGTCGTCCCTCGCCGTACACCTCGATCCGCTCGGGCTTTCCGTCGCCGTTCGCGTCGATCGTGCGCCTGTCCATCTGCCCGCCCTTCGAGGCGGAGACGTTCTCGAAGCGACCGTCGTGGTCGTCGTCGAGCTCCTCGCTGGTGACCTTTCCGTCGGCGTCGAACGCGTAACGCGCGTCGACCTTGCCGTCGCCGTTCCGGTCCTCCTCCTGGCTCGCCTTCTCGCCGTCGACGAAGATGATCGTCGTGTCGGGCTTCCCGTCGGCGTTCGTGTCGGCGACGCTCTTCGTCGGCTCGTCGCCCGCGTAGTCGGTGGCGAGGTCGAGCACGCCGTCCGCGTTCGTGTCTTGCTCTTCGCGGATCTTCGCGCCGGCCTGGTAGGTCCGTACGGCCTGCGGCGTGGTCGCGCCGGCGGCGAAGATCTCCTCGCGCACCTTCTCGCCCTTCGCGTCGAACGTGGCGACGAGCTCCGGCTTCCCGTCGCCGTCGAGATCGCGCGTCTGCTTCGCCTCGACGCCGTTCGTGTAGCTCGAGACGGTGTCGAAGCTGCCGTTCTTGTCGGTGTCGGCCTCGCGACGCAGGATGGTGTCGCCCTGGTAGGTCGTGACCACGTCGGGCTGGCCGTCGCCGGTGTCGTCCTGCTCGACTCGGACCTTCACGCCCTTCTCGTACCGGATCGTGACGTCGAACTTGCCGTCGCGGTCCGTGTCCTGGACCTCGACGCTCTTCGCGCCGTCCGGAGTGAATTCGGCGCGGACGTCCACCTTGCCGTCTCCGGTGGTGTCCTCTTCGACGCGAGACGGCTTGCCGTCGACGTAGATCACCCACCGGTCGATACGCCCGTTTCCGTCCGAGTCCTCTTCGGAGCGCGTGCGCGCGCCGTTCTCGAAGTAGACCACCGACTCGGGCTCGCCGTCGCCGTTCTTGTCGTCGCGCTGCACCTTGGGCTGGTCGTTCTCGAGCTGCACGAACTTGTCGCGCTTGCCGTCGAAGTTCGTGTCGCGCTCCTGCGCGAGCTGCTTGCCGGTGACGTCGAAGG
>CAZMKX010000276.1:0-5506 GCA_964566375.1 uncultured Myxococcales bacterium | reverse complement strand
ACGCGCCGTTTCTCGACGAGACGCTCGAGCTCGTGCCCGGCTATCTGCGCATGCAGGGCGTGGTCACGCGCGACGACGAGCGCCGACCCACCGAGGCGCTGCTCGCCGATCCGAGCCTGCGCATGGTGAACCGCAATCGCGGCAGTGGCACGCGCGTGCTGATCGACGGACTGCTCGGCGCGCGCCGTCCCGACGGCCACGCGTACGAGCCGCGCTCGCACCACGCCGTCGCGGCCGCGATCGCGCAGGGCCGCGCCGACTGGGGCGTGACGATCGAGAGCGTCGCGCGCGAGTCCGGCCTGCGCTTCCGCCCGCTGCGCAGCGAGCACTACGACTTCGTCGTCCCGCGCGCGCGCCGCGACCGGCCCGCCGTGCGTGCGCTCGTGCGGCTGCTCGCGCCCGGCAGCGCGCTTCGCGCGGAGCTCGAGGCGGCCGGGTTCGCAACCCCGACGTCGTAGCGCGCTCCGCGCCAGATGCGAACGGCGATGATGGCCGCGCCTTCCTCGGCGGATCGTCTCGGTCTTTGCGGGGCGCGGAGCCGTGAAGGGAGTCCTTGACCCCGCTCCCCGCCAGAGCAGAGACTGGCTTCCGGCCACGTTCCGTGAGTCGAGCGGGAGTTGCGATGCAGCGCGTTCTGGTTGCGGCGGTGGTGTTCTGGATCGGGGCAGCGGATCTGGCCCGGGCCGCGTTGACCGCTTCGACGCCGTTCAATCCAGCCAACACCGGCAGCTTGTGCAGCATCGGATTCGATCCCGCGACGCAGGACGTCTGGGTCTACGGCTGCTCCGCAGCCGACGTCCAGCACTACACCGCGGCGGGCGCGTTTCTGTCCGCGGTGACGAGGCCCGGCGAGTCCGCGAACGACGTCGACGTCGAGCTCACGCCGCGGCCACTCACCCTGGGCCCGACTCCGGTCCCGAGCGACAGTCTTCTCTTCATCAACGGCGAGACCGGACCCGCGGAGATCTATGCCGTCGACAAGGCGACGGGCTCGGTCCTTGCGACCCTGTCGACCGCGTTTGGTGTCAGCCACGTGGTGGGCGGCGCGTATCACCCGATCCGCAAGACCTTTTTCCTCGTTCAGGACCAGGTTCCGGTGGCAGCCGACCGGAATCGCATCGCGGAGATCGACCCGGCGACGGGCGGTGTCCTCAACAGTTTCCAGATCTCCGCGACCTTCGCGGTCAACTTCGGCGATCTCGAGGTCTGCGCAGCCACGGGCAACCTCCTCGTCGCCAGCAGCGATGAGAGCCGCCTCGCCGAGTACACGCCGGGGGGACTATTCGTTCAGTACCACGACCTTCCCGCAGGCGTGACCTCGCTCAGCGGAATCGGCATCGACGATGCGACGGGCGATCTCTGGGTCGCGGGCACGGGCGGCAACGTGTGGCGCCTGCAGGGCGACGCCTGCGATCCCGCGCCCGACGTCCCGGCGCTTCCGGGGATCGCCCCGCTCCTGCTCGGCACGCTCCTGCTCGTCTGCGCTGGATCCGCGATCGCCGTTCGCGCGTGACCCTGGCGGAAACGCACGGGAATCGAACCCGCCGAGGACCCGATTACGGGCCCCCCATTGGATTTGAAGTCCAAGGGCGGCACCAGCCTGCCTCGCGCTTCCGGGAGCGTGGAAATCTACATGACGATTCCCGATTCAGTGGACCGTCGGCGAATCTCTCTCGCCGGAGCGAGAGTGACCGCGCGAAGAGCTGGAGCGCTGGTTCCGCTGACGGTGACGGTGACGGGCTGACGATGCGAGTCTCCCCGCGAGGCTACGCCCCTCGGCGCCTCCAGGCCCGCCAGCCCACGACGGCCAGCGTGATCGCGGTAAGCGGTAGCACGAAGGCCGCCATCACCCCGCTGAAGGCGGACAGCGCGTCGTGCTGCTGGGCAGCAAGGACCAGGTAGGCGGTGTAGGCGACGTAGTAGAAGAGGAAGAGAGACCCCTCCCAGCGCGCGATCGTCGCCCCGCTCACGAAGATCGGCAGGCACGCGAGCGCCACCGCGATCATCACCGGAATGTCGAAGGTCGCGAGGGCGCCCGAGACGGGGAGGCCGGCCGGGGCCACCAGCCCCGACAGCCCGAGAACCCCGAGGATGTTGAAGATGTTGCTGCCCACCACGTTCCCGACCGCGATGTCCCGCTCGCCTCGGATCGCGGCCAGGATCGAAGTGGCCACTTCGGGAAGCGACGTACCTCCGGCCACGATCGTGAGGCCGATGACGAGCTCGCTGACGCCGAAGGCCTGCGCGAAGGACACGGCGCCGTTCACGAGCCAGCGTGACCCGAGGACGAGGAAGACGAGCCCGGCCGCGACGAGCGCCACGTTCACGGCCGGGGATGCACGCTTCGGCGCGTACTCCTTCTCGTACTCCTCTCGAATCGCCGCCGACTCCCTGCGGCTCTGCAGAATTTGGAAGGTGGAGTAGGCGATCATGCCCGCAAAGAGGAGCGCCGCGTCGAGCCGTCCGATCGACCCGTCCGCGGCCATGAGGAGCGTGAGGGCGGAGACTCCGATCATGATCGGCACGTCGAGGCGGATGAGCTGTGAAGACACGACGAGCGGGGTGATGATCGCCGAGGCGCCGAGGATGAAAAGGACGTTGAAGATGTTGCTGCCCACGACGTTGCCGAGGGCGAGGTCGGGTTCGCCGGCGAGGGCCGACTTCACGCTCACCGCCATCTCGGGGGAGCTCGTCCCGTAGGCGACCACGGTCAGGCCGATGACGAGGGGCGAGATCCCCAGGGCCGCGGCCAAGCGGGAGGCGCCCCTGACCAGCCACTCCGCCCCGAGCACGAGCAGGCCCAGACCTGCCACGAACAGTACGATCGTCTCCGTGCTCAAGCGCTCTCCTTTCGATTGCGGTCGGCATCCGCGAGCTCGTCCACGGTCGTCCCTTCCCACATCGGGCTTTTCCGACGGTAGCCGGCGCGGCCGATCGTGTGCGCCGCCACCGGAGCGGTCATGAACAGGAAGGCGACGATGACCACCGCCCGGCCGGCGACCGCCGCGGTGCCGAAGTGGATGGCCGCTCCCAGCAGGACGAGCGAGGCGCCGATCGTCGCCGCCTTCGACGTGGCCGACATGCGGAGGTAGAGGTCGGGGAGCCTTATGAGCCCGACTCCGGCCAGGAACATGAAGAGCGCGCCGAGCACGAGCAGGAGGGCGACGATCGAGCTCACTCGTCTCCTCCCTGTTCCGCGTACCGGGCGAAGCCCACGGTGGCGACGAAGGTGATGAGGGCCAGGACGAGAGCGACGTCGAGGTAGACCGCGTCATCGGCCGCGACCGCCGCAACTCCCGCGATCCCGATCGCGAGCGCGCTCAGGAGGTCGATCGCCACCACTCGGTTGGCGAGGTCGGGCCCGCGCGCGAGTCGGACGAAGGCGAGCAGGACGGCCGCGGCCACGAGGGCCAAGGCGACCGTCGCCCCGAGGCTGGCCGGGCTCACCGGAATGCCTCCAGGATTCGCCGCTCGAAGCCCTGCTGGATCTCACGGCGCAGGTCATCGGGGCCGCTTGTGGCCATGGCGTGCACGTAGAGCGTGCGCCGGTCGGGCGAGACGTCGAGGCTCAGCGTGCCGGGAGTGAGGGTAATCAGGTTGGCGAGCAGGGCGATCTCGGCGTCGCGGTCGAGGAGGAGCGGAACCGCCACGATCGCGGGCCGGAGCCGGCCCGCGGGCGCGAGCACGGCCGCCGCCACTTTCAGGTTCGCAATCACGAGCTCCTTCAGGAAAAAGAGCAGGAAGGCCGGGAGCCGGAGGAGCCGCACGCGCCGGAAGCCATCTCCTCCGAGCGGTCGGGCGAGCCGCAGCAGGAGCCAGCCGAGAGCCACTGAGAACACGGCCGCGGGGAGCGACCAGTCTCCGGTCAAGGCCATCCAGGCGAGGGCGAGGAGGACGACTTCGAGGATCACGGCCGGACTTCCTCTCCGAGCACGGCGCGGACGTATTGTGAGGGGTCGGCGAGCTGCGCCGCTGCGCGGCTCGCGAGGTCGAAGACCGGGCCGGCGAGGACTCCCATGGCCAGGGTCAAGGCGGCGAGCAGCGCGACGGGAAGCATGAGCGTGAGCGGCAGTCTCCCCGCCGGTGGCGTCCCCTCGGGTGCCGCTTTCCAGAACGCCTCGTTCCAGATCTTCGTCATCGAGTAGAGGGTCAGGAGCCCGACGCCCAGAGCCACCCCGGCAAGGATCTCGTGCCCGGACTGCAGTCCAGCGAGAACGAGCGTGAGCTTCGCCCAGAAGCCCGACGCCGGGGGGATACCGGCGAGGGAAGCCGCGGATATCAGGAAAAGGAGGGCGAGGCCAAGCCGTGCCTGGTAGAGCCCTCCAAGCTGCGCCAGCTCGAAGCTACCCCCGAGTCGCCGCACGATCCCGCTCACGAGAAAGAGGTTCGTCTTCACGACCGCGTGGTGCGCGAGGTAGAGGACCGTCCCGGTGAGGGCGAGGGGGGTCATCATTCCGAGCCCGAGCACCATGTAGCCCACCTGGCTCACGCTGTGGAAAGCGAGGATGCGCCGGAACTCGCCCTGCGATGCGGCCCCGAGAACTCCGACAACCATCGTGAGCCCGGCGGAGGCGAGGATCAGACCGTGGGTCAGGGCCGTGTCCGACGTGAACACGAGGGTGAAGGCCCGGACGAGGGCGTAGACTCCGACCTTGGTGAGCAGCCCCGCAAAGAGGGCGGACACCGCCACCGGCGGTGTGTGGTACGAGGCGGGCAGCCAGAAAAAGAGTGGGAATACGGCAGCCTTGATGCCGAAAGCGACGAGGAAGAGGCAGGCGAGCGTCGTGACGAGCCCCGGGGCTGTGCCCCTCCGAACCGTGAGAGCGAGGTCGGCCAGATTGAGCGTGCCGGCCACCCCGTAAAGCACTCCGACCGCGGCGAGGAACACGGCCGAGGAGAGGAGGTTGAGCGTCACGTACTTGACGGCACCCTCGAGCTGCGCACGCTCGCCGCCGAGCGCGAGGAGCACGAAGGACGCCATCAGCATGACCTCGAACGCCACGTAGAGGTTGAAGATGTCCCCGGTCAAGAACGCCATGCTCACGCCCATCAAAAGGACGTGGAAGAGCGGGTGGTAGCCGTGGGCCTCGCGAGCCTCGTCGATCGAGCCGAGCGAGTACACCGCCGCGACCAGTCCGATGATCCCGGTCAAGAGGACCATGATCGCGGCCAGCAGGTCGGCCACGAGGCTGATCCCGTAAGGGGCCGGCCAGGCCCCTATCTGTATGACCTGGATGCCCGCGGTGTCCACGCGCTGCAGCAGCGTCGCCGCCACTGCGAGGAGGAGCGCGGCGCCCCCCACGCTGGCCGCTCGCTGGGCCGCCCGAAAGGGACGGAGCGCGAGACAGACGATCGCCGTGCCCAGCGGCACGAGCACCGGCAGGGCGACGAGGGCCCTCAAGAGTCGGTGGACCGCAGCGCGTCGAGGTCGTCGGTGCCGGTCGACCGGCTGGCGAGCTTGACGAGCACGAGGGCGAAGGCCTGGACGCCGAAGCCGATGACGATG
>CAZMKX010000275.1:0-5531 GCA_964566375.1 uncultured Myxococcales bacterium | reverse complement strand
GATCGAGCAGCGGTTCTAAACGAACGGGAAGGGAGTCAGTCATGGCGATGGATCGGAACCTGGCACTCGAGCTGGTGCGCGCGACCGAAGCCGCCGCGCTCGAGTGCGCGCGGTTGATGGGACGGGGCGACGAGACGGCGGCGGATCAGGCCGCGGTCGACGCGATGCGAAACGCGCTCAACCGCATCGACATGGACGGCACGATCGTGATCGGCGAAGGCGAGCGCGACGAGGCGCCGATGCTCTACATCGGCGAGAAGGTCGGGACCGGCAATGGCCCGCGGATCGAGATCGCCCTCGACCCTCTCGAGGGCACCACGCTCTGCGCCACGGGGGGGCAGAACGCCCTCTCGGTGATCGCGGCCGCGGAAGAGGGCGGCTTCCTGCACGCTCCCGACACGTACATGGAGAAGATCGCCGTGGGCCCGGCCGCGCGCGGCGCGATCGACATCGACCTCAGCCCGACCCAGAACCTGAAGAACATCTCGAAGGCCATGGGTGTACCCGTGCAGGATCTCACGGTGGTCATCCTCGACCGCCCGCGCCACGAGAAGCTGATCGACGAGGTGCGCAAGTCCGGCGCGCGCATCAAGCTGATCAAGGACGGCGACGTGTCCGCGGCGATCGCGACGTGCAGCCGCAGCCACCAGGTCGACGTGCTGCTGGGCATCGGGGGCGCGCCCGAGGGCGTGATTGCCGCCGCCGCGCTCCGCTGTCAGGGCGGCGATTTTCAGGGGCGATTGAAGCCGCGCAGCCAGGCGGAGGCGGATCGCGCGCGCACGATGGGCATCAGCGACGTCGACGCCAAGCTCACGATCACCGATCTGGCGAAGGGAGACGTCCTCTTCGCCGGTACGGGCGTGACGGAAGGCGACTTCCTGAAGGGCGTGCGCTTCCGCGCGGAAGGCGCGTTGACGCACTCGGTGGTCATGCGCAGTCATTCGATGACCACGCGTTGGATCGAGGCGGAGCACAACTTCCGCTTCAAGCCGCGCTGAGCCGGCGCGGTGTTCACCGGCATCGTCGAACGCGTCGCGCGGATCACCCGCCTCGAGTCCGTGGCAGGTCGGGTCGAGCTCGAGATCGAAGCCGGTGACGACATCGCCCGCGAGGTGAAGCTCGGCGACAGCATCGCGATCTCGGGCTGCTGTCTCACCGTCGTCGCGATTCGCGGGCCGGTGCTCGCCTTCCAGGCGGTGCCCGAGACGCTGCGACGGACGTCGCTCGGCTCGCGCGCGGTCGGAGATCTCGTCAACCTCGAGCGCGCGATGCGTGCCGACAGCCGACTCGACGGACACATCGTTCAGGGGCACGTAGACGGAACGGGTACGATTCGCTCGATCGAATCGGACGGAGAGGACCGGCTCGTTCGGATCGCATGCCCGACCGAGCTCGCCCGGCAGATCGTGCCCAAGGGTTCCGTCGCGGTCGAAGGCGTCTCGCTCACCGTCGTGGACCCCGATGAGCGCGGATTCGCCGTGGCGTTGATCCCCCACACGCTCGCGGTCACGACGCTCGGCCGGGCGGGCGAGGGCGCCATCGTGAACCTGGAGCTGGACGTGCTCGGCAAGTACGTATTCGCGTACCTGGAGCGGATCGGTGTAGGGCGATCGGCCGGCTGAGCGGAATCCAGCGCTTCGCCGTGAAGTTGCACAGTTGACCCGCTCCGGAGGGGGTGAGACACTTCGTTGCGCTTTTTTGCGCCCGTGAATGTGGCGCAGCGTCCGCCGGCGGTTCGGGAGTGTGGGACATGAAGGAACTCGTCGAGATGATCGTGAAGGCGCTGGTGGATCAACCCGACGCCGTCGAAGTCACGGAGATCAAGGGCAATCACGCGCACGTGATCGAGCTCTCGGTCGCCAAGGAAGATCTCGGCAAGGTGATCGGGAAAGGCGGGCTGCACGCGAACGCGATCCGCACCATCCTCGCCGCGGCCAGCGGCAAGGAGAACAAGCGGTACATCCTCGAGATCATCGAGAACTGAGTGCCGGTCTATCGGCCACGGTGAGCGAGCGCGCGCTTCGCAGCGCGAACGCGTGCGTCGAAGCGGAGGCCGAGTCGCACGAGCCGTCGCCCGGGTCCGCGCGGGTGCCCCACGCCCTCTGGATTCCACGCGCGGCTCTTCTCGAACGCTTCGCGGAGCGCGACAACGCGTACACCGCGGGGACGCGCGTCTGGGCATGCGCCGAGCCATGGCTGCTCGCATTCGCCGAGCTCGCGCAGGACCCGAGCGTTCTCCTGGACGAAGCCCCGACTTGGGCCCGGTTCCTCGATCGACACTCGAGTGTGGACGTCCGCTCGAACGGCCGAGACACCGAGCTCCTCTGGTCCAACGCACCGGGCTTCCCCCCAGTTGCGGCCGAGTGCGAGTTCCGCCTCGGCGCGCTGCGGGCGCTTCTGTCGAGCTGCGCAGGGGGGGAGCCGGTCGCGATCGCGCACGCGGAATGCGCTGCAAGCGGCGGCGACACCTGTCGCTTCGAGGTGCGCGACTGGATCCCCTGCCGCGACGCGCGGCATGCGCTCGCCCTTCGCGAGGCCGGCCTGCTCGCCACCGCGCTCGAGGGCCACGAAGCGCTGAGCCGGCGACTCGCGGAGTTCTCGTCGCGGATGGGGCCGTTCCCCGACCCGCGCGAGCTGCGCGGTGTGCGGCGGTTCATGGAAGAGGTCGAGGACATCATCTTCGTCTTCGATCGCGAGCTCAGGATTCTCGACGCGAATCGCGCGGCGCTCGACTTCTCCGGAATGTCCCTCTCCGAGCTGCGCGGCCAGACGGCGCAGGACCTGCTCTCGGACGGCTCGTGGCAGGCGATCCGAGCGCTGCTCCCGAGACTCTTCGCCGACGGGGCGCTGCGGGAGGTGCAGCTCGACGCGCGCACCCGGATCTCTTCGGCGACGATCGAGGTGTCGGCGCGAGTCTCGGCGAACGGCGAGTCGATCGTGTGCATCGCGCGCGACATCAGCGATCGGCTGCGGCTCGAGCGCGAGCTCGGCGAGCGGAACGAGCAGCTGCGACAGCAGAACGCGCGCATCGCGGACGCGGATCGGCTCAAGACGGAGTTCCTGGCGAACGTGAGCCACGAGCTCACGACGCCGCTGACGAGCATCAAGGGCTTCGCGACGCTTCTGCGCGGTGACGTCGCCGCGGAGGTCGCGGGGGGCGCACGTCTCGGGGCTGCCCAGCGCGCCGAGTTCCTCGGCCTGATCGAGCGCGAGGCCGCGCGCATGACCGAGATGATCCGCGGACTGCTCGAGCTCTCGAACATCGAGGCGGGGGGCGTTTCGCTCGCGAGGCGGAGCACGTCGCTCGGCGAGCTGGTTCACGAGTGCGTGCAGATCTTGAAGCCGCGTCTCGACGAAGCCGGGCTGCAGCTCGAGCTCGCGCTCGACCCCGGGCTGCCGAAGATCCCGGTCGACCCTGATCGCATCAAGCAAGTGCTCCTGAACCTGCTGGAGAACGCGCTGAAGTTCAGCCCGCGCGATACGCGCGTGCGTGTCACGACGGGACGCGCGGGAAGCGAAGTCGAGATCCGGGTCCGCAATCCATGCCGGGAGCTCGAGCCGCAGGATCTCGAGCGCATCTTCGCGCGCTTCGTCCAGCGCGACGGCTCCTACTCGCGCAAGGCCGGCGGAGTCGGCCTGGGCCTCAATCTGGTGCGGGCGATCGCAGAGCTGCACGGCGGACGCGCATGGGCAGAGCTTCCATTCGCGGGAACGGTGGAGTTCGTGGTGCGGCTGCCGGTGCACGAATAGGCAGCCGCGAGGGTCCATTCCGATGTGACACCCGTACTTATCTCCGGCGAGTACGCGCCGATAAGCGCGCTCGGGGGGAGAGAAGGGAAGAGGTGTCAGACCCCATGCAGCAGAAGACCGAGTTCACCCCGGAAGAGCACAACCGCCGCGGCCTGGCCCTGCTCGAAGCCGGTCACGGCCACGAGGGCTTCGAGCACCTGAGCCGCGCCTATCTGATCGATCCGCAGAACGCACGATTCCGTTCGTCGTACGCGCTCGCACTGGCCCTGGTGCGAGGTCAGTTCCTCGGCGCAGTCGAGCTGGCGCGCGCCGCGGTGCGTCAGGAGTTCTACAACCCGGACCTGTATCAGAACCTCGCGCGCATCTATCTGGCGTTCGACTTCAAGGCAGACGCGATCCGCTTCCTGCGCCGCGCATTGATGGTCGATCCCGAGAACGCCGCGGTGCACCGCCGTCTCGCGGAGCTCGGTATCCGCCGCAGGCCTCCGATCCGCTTCCTGCCCCGCAACCACGCGCTGAACCGGCTTCTCGGGCGGATCCAGGCGCGTGTGCTCGGCCGCGCAGCTTGGGCGATCTCTCGCGTGCAAGGCGCTTGACAAGCACCCGCCCACGGATAACTTCGGCCGCCACTCGACGGTGGAGGCCCTGTTTTCCGTGGGCAGTGTGATCAAGAAGCGCCGCAAGAAGATGCGCAAGCACAAGTACAAGAAGCTGCGCGCGCGGCAGAGGCACAAGCGCAACAAGCGCTGAGCGCGTAGCGTTCAGCAAGAAAACGACTTCGATCTACACGCACCGATGGCTCCCATCGGTGCGTTTTTTTTGGCACTTCCGTTGACACGTTCGCGGGTCAATGCTTACTGTGTGCGCAACCGAGAACGGGAACCGCGCGTTTCCAGACGAGATTAGTCGTCACTTTCGTCAAGTTCGGGACTTCATGTCCGATACGAGGCGCAAGAGGGAACGCAAAAGGGTTCTCTCGGTCGTGCGCGAGATGGTTCGGAACGCAGATGCGAATCGGGCCGACTCGAACACGGTGATCAAAAACGCAAATGGGGGTGAGAGCAAATGGCAGCTCGGAAGAAAGCCGCGAGCAAGAAGGCAACGCGGCGGAAGAAGGGTGGCAAGAAGAAGGGCGCGAAGAAGAAGGCCGGCCGCAAGAAGGGCACGCGCCGCAAGAAGGCCATGTAAGGCCTTCGCAACCCTGATTCCATAGAAGGCCCCCGTCGCTGCAAAGCGACGGGGGCTTCTTCTTTGTTGCGCGGGGAATGCCGGGGACCTAGCATCGGCCCCGTCCAGACAAGGAGACCTCGATGGCCCGGATTACGATCGAAGATTGCACGGAGCGGATCGGCAACCGTTTCGCCCTGGTGGTGATGGTCTCCGTTCGGACGAAGCAGCTGATGCGCGGCGCCCGGGGCCTGGTGAAATCGACCGAGAACAAGCCGGTCGTGAACGCGCTCCGAGAGGTCGCCGCGGGCCACATCGTCCCCGACGTCGAAGGCGGCGCGCTGCAGGACTAGTCCCCCACGGGGACGCCGATCGAATCCCGCTTGCGGCGAGTCCTCGGCGCTAGCTGGAAACCGGGATCGAGAACGAGAAGCGCGATCCCTGGCCGATCTCGCTCTGCACCGCGAGCGACCCCCCGAGCTTCTCGATCAGCGCGCGCGCGAGCGTCAGGCCGAGGCCGGCGCCGCGGTGTCGGCTGTCGGGGGACGAATCGACGCGATAGAACTCGTCGAAGATCTGCTCCTGGTCGTCCGGCGCGATCCCGATTCCCGAGT
>CAZMKX010000274.1:0-5552 GCA_964566375.1 uncultured Myxococcales bacterium | reverse complement strand
TCGAAGCCTATCGAGCCGAGTTCGCAAAGCACCACGACGGCCCTCCGCCTCCGCCGCTCACCTGCGACTTCGTGTACTGCGACGAGGATCGGGCCCGAGCCGAGTCGAGGGCGCGTCAACACATCACCGGCTACCTGACCAGCGTGTTCGGTCACTACGAGATGACGGGCGAGCACTTCAAGAACACGAAGGGCTACGAGTCCTACGGCGCGGCGGTCGACCTCCTGCGCTCTCTGGGGATGGAGACCCAGCTCGACGCCTACCTCGCCGTGCAGATCTGGGGCACGCCCGAAATGTGCCTGGAGAAGATCGCCCGCCGCCGCGCGATCCTGGGCGACTTCGACCTCACCTGCTGCTTCCGCTACGCAGGCATGCCCCTCGAGGCTGCGGAGCGGAGCATGCACTGCTTCGCGAAGCGCGTGATCGCGCCGCTTCGCGCGCAGGCGGCCTGAGCGTGCGCTTCGCCTTCAGCGAGGAGCAGGACGACCTCCGGCACAGCGTCCGCCGTTTTCTCGAGGAGCGCTCCCCGTCGAGCGAGGTTCGCCGCCTGATGGAGACCGCCGAGGGCTTCGACCCGGCCGTCTGGCGGGCGCTCTCCCAGGAACTCGGGCTGCCCGGGGTCCAGATCCCCGAGGAGTACGGCGGCCAGGGGTTCGGCTTCGTCGAGCTCGGAATCGTGCTCGAGGAGATGGGTCGCGCGCTCTTGTGCGCGCCCTACTTGTCGTCGGTGGTGCTGGCGGCGAACGCGGTGCTCGCGGCGGCGAACGAGACGCAGAAGAAGGAGTTGCTTCCACAGATCGCGAGCGGCCGCGCGATCGCGACCGTCGCGTTGGCGGAGGACGACGGGCGCTGGGACGCGGACGGCGTCGCCCTCGCCGCGTCCCGTGCCGACGGGGCGGTTCGGCTCGACGGGGCGAAGACCTGCGTGCTCGACGGCGCGACCGCCGACTGGATCATCGCGGTGGGGCGCAGCCCGGGGTCCGCCGGGCCCGACGGGCTCGGCTTCTTCCTGGTTCCCGGGGACGCGGCGGGGCTCGAGCGCCGCTCGCTCACGGTGCTCGACCCGACGCGCAAGCTCGCCCGCCTCGAGTTTCGCGGCGTGTGCGCAGAGCCGCTCGGCGAGCCGGGCTCGGGTGCCGCGCCGCTCGCCCGCACACTCGATCTCGCGGCGATCGCCCTGGCGAACGAGATGGTCGGGGGCGCGCAGAAGGTGCTCGAGACCACCGTCGACTACGCGAAGAGCCGCGTGCAGTTCGGGCGTCCGATCGGCTCCTTCCAGGCGATCAAGCACCGTCTCGCCGACATGCTGCTCGAGGTCGAGCTGGCGAAGTCGGCGGCGTACCATGCGGCGGCGGTCGCGGCCGAAGACGGCGCCGAGCTGGGGGTGGTCGCGCCCCTCGCCAAGGGTCTCGGGTCCGACGCCTACGTGCGCGCGGCCTCCGACAGCATCCAGATCCACGGCGGCGTCGGCTTCACCTGGGAGTACGACGCGCATCTCTACTTCAAGCGCGCGAAGAGCTCGGCGGTGTTGCTCGGGGATTCGACCGTCCAGCGCGAGCGGCTCGTGCAGCGGATGGGAGCCTGATCCGATGGCGAGGAGCGTGCGGTGAGCGAGCCTTCGACGGAGTCGATCCGCGCCGAAGTCAGAGCCTGGCTCGAGCAGAACTGGGGCCCCGAGCTGAGCCTGCGCGAGTGGCGCGGCCGGCTGGCGGACTCGGGCTGGGGCTGCCCGACGTGGCCGACGCAGTGGTACGGCCGTGGCCTGGCTCCGGCGCTCGGTGACGTTGTGACGGAGGAGTTCCGCCGCGTGGGCGCGGTCGGGGTCGCGCAGGGCGCGGGCGCGGGACTCGCGGCGGCGACGCTGCTCGAGCACGGCTCCGACGACCTGAAGCGCAGGCTGCTGCGGCCGATCATCACCGGCGAGCACGTCTGGTGTCAGCTATTCAGCGAGCCGGGGAGCGGCTCCGACCTCGCCGGTCTCACGACGCGCGCCGACTGGGACGGCGAGGCGTGGCTGATCAACGGCCAGAAGCTGTGGACCACGAGCGCGCATCACGCGCGCTACGGCATGCTGCTTGCCCGCACGAACTGGGACGTCCCCAAGCACCGCGGCATCACCTACTTCGTGATCGAGATCAAGCAGCCCGGCGTGGTCGTGCGGCCGCTCAAGCAGATGAACGGCCACGCGTCGTTCAACGAGGTGTTCATCGCGGACGCTCGCGTGCCGCCCGACAACGTGGTCGGCGAGGTGGGCAACGGCTGGACGGTCGCGCTGGCGACGCTCGCGCACGAGCGCCGCCTGGCCGACGGCATGCGCGCGATGGCCGGCGCTTCGAAGGGGCGCGGCCGGGTGTTCGACGAGTTCCGCGCCGAGCTCGCGTCGGTCATGGAGCCGTACAAGTGGTATCCGCAGCGCGCCGGCCGCGCGGACCTGGTTTTCGAGCGCGCGCGCTCGACGGGCCGAATCTCGGATCCGGTCGTGCGCCCGGCGGGGGGGCGGCTGGAGTCGAACGCGCGCGCGCGCGCCTGGGCGGCGCGGCGCGCGCGCGCGGCGCGCGCCGCGGGCAAGCCACCAGGACCGGAGGGGTCGCTCGGCAAGCTCGCCGCCAGCCATATCGCGCGCGCGGCCTCCGATGCGCACGCCCTGATCGCGGGCACGGAATGCATGCTCGCGGGCAGCGACGGGCCGCTCGACGGGCTCGTCGCCGAGGTCCTCCTCTCGGTCCCCGCGGTCTCGATCGCGGGCGGCACCGACGAGATCCAGCGGAACATCATCGGCGAGCGCGTGCTGGGATTGCCGAAGGAGAGCGAGGTCGACTCGGGCCGCCCGTTCCGCGATGTGCCGAGGAACGTCGCCCGGACTTAGCGGGCGCGTTCAAGCGCGGGCCGCTCGCGCTCGGGCCAGCTCGCTCGCCACGCGGCCGACCCAGGGCTTGATCACCTCGAATACGTTGAGCTCCGGGTCGAGGCGCTGTCCCAGACCCTGGGCGGTGATGAACGAGACGAACAAGACCGTGAGGCGAGTGTCCATCACCAGGCGATGGCGCCGCACGATCGCGAAGAACCGGCCGATCGCGGCCGCGACCTCGAGCTCCAACAGCGTGGTATCGAGGTAGGTGCCCATGAACTCCCGGACGTCGGCGCGCAGCGCGCCGAGACTCACGGCCTCCGAATGTCCCAGGTTGTCGAGGAGGAGCTCCGCGAGCTCGTCGGGCATGACACGCACGAGGTAGAAGAGGGCCTGCGCGAACAGCAGGCGCGCCTCGTCGTCGAGGTCGGCCACCATGCCCAGATCGAAGAGCGCCACGCGGCTGCCACGCAGGAACAGCAGGTTTCCCGGATGCAGGTCCGCGTGCACGAAGCCGTGGTCGAAGACCATCGTGCAGAACATCTCGATCAGGAGCGGAGCGAATGCCCTCGGGCTCAGGCCCGCGAGCTCGATCTCGTGCTCGTGGACTCCGTCGATCCAGTCCATGACCAGCACGCGCTCGCCGCACAGCGAGTCGTACAGGCGCGGCAGCACGACTCCCGGCAGGGCCGCGAGCGCCTCGCGGAAGCGACGGTTGTTGCGCGCCTCGCTGCGGAAGTCGAGCTGCGCCCGGATGGCGTCGCAGAACGCGCGTCCCTGCTGGACGGGGTCGAGCGCGGCCAGGGAATCGACCGCGCCGAGGAGGCGAGCGCCGGCCAGGATCACGCTCGCGTCCAGCTCGACGCGCCGGACGATTTCCGGGCGGCGCACCTTCACCGCCACCTCCTCGCCGGTTGCTCGCAGCGTCGCGCGATGCACCTGCGACACCGAGGCCGACGCGACCGGCACGTCGTCGAAGCGCGAAAAGAGCTCCGCGATCGATCGGCCGGTCTCCTCCTCGATCACGCGCCGAGCGATCGCGCCCGAGAACGGCGGCACCTGCCGCTGTAGCACGCTCAGCTCGTCGATGATCTCCTGGGGCAGCAGGTCTGGGCGCGTCGAGGCGATCTGGCCGAGCTTCACGAACGTCGCGCCCAGCCTCTGCAGGGTGAGCCGCAGCGTACGGCCGGCGCCGCGTCTCAGCGCGGTCACCGGCCGGTCCGCCTCGCCGGCGAGCAGGGCGCGAAGGCTGCGCACGAGCGTCTCCGGGACGGCCACCGCAAGCCAAAAGGCGATCTGCGTCTGTCGGACCAGCAGGGCGTCGATGCGCTGCGCGGCGGCAGAGGCGGCGGCTTCAGTCGACATTATTGTCGATAGAACATCCTAGAACAGCTGCCGCTCGCGCGCACGGCGCGCGCCGACCGACGCCCGTGGCCCGGTTTCCGATCCGATCAATTTCGAGCGTATAATGCTCGGGCACCGCGCGGACCGGGGCGGACCTCCCTGGAGGCCTGGTGTGGAGGACACATGGCATCCCACGCGGACTGGCGCAGGGTCTACGAAGAGAGGAAGACGACGCCGGAGGAAGCGGTGCGCCGCATCTCCCCGGGCGACACGGTGAACATCCCGATCTTCCCGCCCCGCTCGGTGATGAACGCGCTGTGGTCGCGCCGCGAGCAGCTGCGTGACGTCCGCGTGCAGATGAACGCCGTCACGCACGACCCCGGCTGGCTCAAGCCGGGCTCGGAGGAAGCGTTCTCGATCGACTTCGAGATCTTCATCGGCGACTTCGCGCGGCCCGCCCACGACGAGAAGCGCGGCGCTTACCTGCCCAATCTCTTCTCGCGCTCGTTCAAGGCCTACGACGAGCGCCGTCCCGGCGTGCGCTTTCCCAACACCGCGCTCGTGGTCTGCTCGCCTCCCAACCAGGCAGGCTACGTTCACTTCGGGCCGCATCACTGGACCAAGCGCAGCCTCGTCCGGCGCTCGGATCTGGTGATCGCCGAGGTCGACCCGACGCTGATGCCGGTGCACGGCGACGTCTGGGTCCACGTCTCCGAGTTCGACTGCTTCATCGAGACCCAGCCGATCGAGATCGGCCCGGCAGAGATCGAGGAGATGCTCCAGAAGGTGCAGCCCGAGCGCCGCGCGGCCATGGCTGCGCTCGTGCCGCGCATCCCGCGCGACCGCCTGCGTCTCGTCTTCCCGCTGCTCCCGGCGCTGGAGCCCGGAACCGTCGAGCGCTTGCTGGGTCTCGGGGAGGCGCCCGAGAGCTACAAGGCGATCGCGGGCTACCTGTCCGAGGTGATCGAGGACGGAGACTGCCTGCAGATCGGCGTCGGCGAGCCTTCGAGCCTGATGGTCCAGCTCGGCGCCTTCGACGCGCGGCACGACCTCGGAGTGCATACGGAGCTCGTGGCGCCCGGCACGGCGCAGCTCGTCGAGCGCGGCATCGTCACCGGGAAGCGCAAAAACCAGTTTCCCGGCCGCGTCGTCGCCGCCGCTTGGACGGGAGCGAGCGACGCCGACATGGAGATCATCCGCGACAACCCCACCTTCCAGCTCTTCGATCCCGAGTTCGTGCTCGACGTCTCGAGGATCGCGGCCAATGACCGTCAGGTCTCGATCAACAACGCCCTGTCGATCGACCTGATCGGGCAGATCAACGCCGAGAGCGTGTTCGGCGGTCGCATGATCAACGGCA
>CAZMKX010000273.1:0-5578 GCA_964566375.1 uncultured Myxococcales bacterium | reverse complement strand
GTCCTATTCTGTGCAAAGGGAGGAACGACATGAACGCATCCCGCGCGCCGATCCTGGCGCTGCTCGCCGGGCTGGCGCTCCTTGCAGGATTCGCGTCGGCGCAGGATCTCGAGAAGCTCAAGAGCTCGACGCCCGAGCAGCGCGCGAAGCTCCAGACCGAGTTCCTGACGGAGAAGATCCCGCTCACCGCCGAGCAGGTCCCCAAGGTGCAGGCGATCGTTCTCGCGAGCGCGGAGAGAGCCGACCCGATCCTGAAGGGCAGCGACGGGCCCGTGGTGAAGATGCGCGCGCTCCGGCTGCTCGACGAGGCGAAGGACGTCGAGCTGAAGGGCGTGCTCACGCCCGAGCAGTTCGTCGAGTACCTGGGCCTGAAGGAGAAGCTGCGCGAGCACGTCGAGGCGAAGCTCGCCGGCGGCGGCGCCTGAGTGTGGGACCTGCCCGAGCCGTTCACGATCGACGTCACCGTGACGGCGGAGGACGTCGATCGCCTGGGTCACACCAACAACGCGGTGTACCTGCGCTGGTGTGAGCTGTGCGCGTGGGCGCACGCCGAGGCCGTCGGCGTCGGCTGGGAGCGCTGGGAGGCGCTCGACCGCGCCATGGTGATCCGCCGCTCCGAGCTCGACTACCTGGCGCCGTCGCACGCGGGCGACGTGATCCGCGTCGCCAACTGGGTCGTGCAATCGGACGGCCGCCTGCGCGCCACGCGCCGCTTCCAGCTCGTCCGGCTGCGCGACGGCGCGACGCTGCTGCGCGGCGCGCTGCACTTCGTGTGCATCGAGATCTCGACCGGCAAGCCGCGCCGCACGCCTCCGGAGTTCGCGCGCGCCTACGTCGTGCTCGACTCGGTGCGCAAGGCGCTCGACGAGGCCGAGTGTGCGAAGAGTCCGCCGCGCAGCCGGGAAGAACCCGTCGCCGACCCGAAGCCCGGCGAGGGCGCTCTCGAAGTCGACTCGAGCTCGGCGCCGGACCTCTCTCAGTCCGGATCCTCGTCCACGTGAAGCGTCGCCAGAAGCGCGCCCTGCGCGTCGCGGAGCTCGAGCTCGTCGCCCTGGATCGCGAAAGACGCGGTCTGCGCGAGCGCCTCGTGGAATCCGCTCTCGACCTCCATGCCGACGGCGCACGCCATGCGCGTGCCGGCGAGCGGCGTGAAGGCGAGCTTCTCGCCGGTCTTCTCGTACCCGCCCGCGAGGCGGTTGCAGCCGCTCGAGCCGGCGAGGCGGCCGGGCTCGACGCCGAAGACCAGAAACGGCTCGACCTGCGTCTTCGCGATCGGCGTCTCGTCGGGCCCGAGGCTCACCAGCGCCCAGCGCGTCTTCTCGAGCGGCGCGGACGTGAGGGATCCACCGCCCGCGGCACAGGCGCACGCCAGCGCCGCCGCGGCAAGACCGAGAACCACCCCCCGATGACTCATTTCACTCCTGCCTCCGTATCACGCGCATCTTCCGGACGGAGATAGCCGATCGGCTCGTAGCGTGTCCCCGTCACGACGATGTCGGTGCTCGCGCGAAGGGACACGCCGATCGGCTCGCCGCTGCTCCGGGTCGCCTCCTTCTCGATCTCGCGGACCTCCGCCGGCGTCGGAACGCGCGGCCCGACGGCCTCGGCGCGTACGGCCCAGCCCGGCTCCGCGCGCACGGCGTCGATCGCGGTCACGAACAGGTTCGGCAGTGCCTGGATGCGCGCGCGAACCGAGTCCTCGATCTCGCGCTGCTTCGCGGCTTGCTCCGGCGTCATCTCGCTGAAGTGCGCCGCGCCGTACAGGATCCGCCCCTTCGAGGTCACGTCGGTCGAGTCCACCCGGCGCACGACCACGCGCAGGGCCGGATCCGCGAGCCGCTCGCGCAGC
The DNA here is from genome assembly GCA_964566375.1 of uncultured Myxococcales bacterium. Lineage (GTDB taxonomy): Bacteria > Myxococcota_A > UBA9160 > SZUA-336 > SZUA-336 > VGRW01. The sequence continues at coordinate 3,729 of CAZMKX010000273.1, read as the reverse complement.
ACCGCCTCGAAGCGCGACACCGAGCGCGGATCGGGGCTTCGCGGCGTCTGCACGGTGACCACGAGCACCGGCCCGGTCGGCCCGTGGATCAAGTCGGTGTCGAGCAGCGCGATCTCGGGCCGCGTGGCGGCGACCTCGCGCGCGACCTGCTCCGCCTGCTGAAGGAGCCGCATCTCGGGCGCGAGCGGCGCCTCCACGACCTTTCCGTTCAGCCCCAGATACGGCCGCAGGTTGGTCGAGCCGGTCGCGGTCACGTCCTTCGTCATCGCACAGCGCACGAAGAGCCGGACGGGCTCGCCGAGCGCCTTCGTGAGCGCTGCCTGCATCCGCTCGACGCGCTCGGGTGGGATCACGCGCGGCGTGCGCACCGTCGAGAGCACCTCGACGCCGTCCTTCGAGCGGTCGAAAGCGACGCTGACGAGCGCCGTGCTCGGCTCCTGCGCAAGCTCGTGATCCAGCGTGTCGCTGATCGCGTGATCGGTACGCACGTCGCGCACCATGCCGATCAGGTAGTACGTGAGCAGGCCCGCGATCGCCGCGAGCCCGATCCCGGCGATCGCGAAACGCCGCGCGACGCCTCGGAGCGAGCCGAACTCCCGCTGCGTGACGAAGCCCGCGGCGAGGAACATCACGCCCGCGACGGCCAGGATCGCGAGCACGTTCGCGAAGAAGAGGATGAATGCGCCCCACGCGCCCTGATACGCACCGAGCGCGAGACACAGCCCGATCGCGGCGATGGGCGGATTCAGCGCCGTCGCGATCGCCACGCCCGGCAGCGCCGGGCTCACGCGCTCGTCGATCATCGCGAGCGCGCCCGCGATGCCCGCGAGCGCGGCCACCATCAGGTCGATCAGCGTCGGACGCGTCTGCGCGAGCAGGCCCGGGGTCGCGTCGATCGCGAACGGCAGGAGTCCCAGGACGAAGCAGAGACCGACGCCCACGGCTGCGCCGCCGAACTCGGTGATCGCGGCGGTGCGCAGCAGCCCGAACTCGCCGCGCGTGAGCCCGAGCGCGATGCCGAAGATCGGCGTCATCAGCGGTGCGACGACGTTCGCGCCGATCAGCGTCGCGTCGCTGTCGATGATCAGCGCGAAGCCCGCGATCAGCTCCGATATGCCGAGCAGCGCGAAGTAGGTGAGCGTCGGCAGGGAGCCCGCCTGGATGTCCGCGAGCACCGTGACGCGGCGCTCGGGCGTCGCGCGGCCCAGGTCGCGCAGCGCCTGCACCCACGTCTCGACCCAGGACTGCGGGCGGCTGGGCCCGCCCGGCGTTCCGCCGCCGCTCGTCATCGCTGCGCTCCGCTGTCAGTAGGGATCGAAGATCGACTTCTGGGGCGGCGCCGGAGGGGCGGTCTCCTCGCCCGGGGGCTCTTCGGCAGGTTCCGGCGCGGCTTCGGGCGGGCTCGCGGCTTCGGGCCCAGCCGGCGCGCCCGGCGCGTTCGGGGCGGCCGAGGCCTTCGGCGCGGCGGGCAGTCGATCGATCAAGGCGCGTTCCGAGACCCAGCCCGAACGGCCGCTCTTCTCCGCGACCACGAAGGCAAAGCCGTCTCGTCGCTGATAGAGGAGCACCGGCTCGTGCCTCGCCAGCTCGGCGACGACCTCGGACGAGGTGTCGGGCAACGCGCGGACGGCGACGCGTGCCGAGGCCGAGTACCGGGCGCTCGGGCGGACCGACGGGTCGGGCCGTGTCACCGGCATCCGCCCGAACCAGCCGCCGACCACGTCGGTCGTCGAGCGTGTGGCCGCACAGCCACTCGCCAGCAGGCCGAGGACGACCGCTGCGAGGACGACCGGCCTCGTACCCCCCTTCACCATCTCCCCTTGCCCGGCGCCGCTCCGCTTCGTGCGTTGACGCGCGGAGCAATCTTGGAACACGCTACCGGACATGTCGACCGACCTCTCGCGTCTCACGCCCTACCGGACCGCCGTCTTCGACAACCGCCGCTGGTCGGGCTTCAGCGAGCGGCCGGGCGACATCTTCGTGTGTACCCCGCCGAAGTGCGGCACGACGTGGACGCAGGCGATCGTCGCGAGCCTGCTCTGGCCCGACGGGAAGGCGCCGGCGCCGGTGCAGATGCTCTCGCCGTGGATCGAGTTCGAGCTGATCCCCGCGGGCGCGGTGCGCACGACGCTCGAGGCGCAGACCCACCGGCGCTTCATGAAGACCCATACGCCCGCGGACGGAATCCCGTTCTTCCCCGACGCGAAGTACCTGGTCGTGGGGCGCGACGGCCGCGACGCGTTCATGTCGATGTGCAATCACCTCGAGCGCTTCAAGGAAGACGTGCGCGCGGGTCTGAACGCCCGCGCCGCGGCGGACGGCGTTCCGCTCATGCCGGGTTGGAACGGAGACGTGCACGGCTTCTTCGCACAGTGGCTCGCCGAGGGCTTCCACCTCGCACACATCGCGTCGTTCTGGAAGCTGCGCGCCGATCCACGCGTGCTCTTCGTCCACTACAACGACCTGAAGGCCGACCTCGCCGGCGAGATGCGCCGCATCGCGGACTTCCTCGCGATCGCCGTGCCCGACGCGCTCTGGCCGGAGGTGGTCGAGCGCTGCACCTTCGAGGCGATGCGCGCGCGCTCCGCCGAGATCGGCATGTTCGAGATCGCCTTCGAGGGTGGCGCGGAGAGCTTCTTGTTCAAGGGCACGAACGGCCGCTGGCGGGACGTGCTGACGCGCGACGAGCTCGAGGCGTACGCGAAGCGCGTTGCCGCATCGCTGCCGGCCGACGCCGCGACCTGGCTCGAGCGCGGCCGACGCTCCGCGCACGCCTAGGCCAGAATCCCGCACCCGCCACCGGAGGTCCCCCTTTCCATGCCCCGAAAACGCCGCCCGCTGCCGCAGGAGACGATGCTCTCGCTGCTCACGATGTTCTGGGTCTCGCAGATGCTCTTCGTGGTCGCGAAGCTCGGCGTCGCCGACGCGCTGGCCGAGAAGCCGCAGAGCGTCGACGCCATCGCCAAACGCGTCGGCGCGCACACGCCCTACCTGCGACGCGTGCTGCGCGCGCTCGCGAGCGTGGGCGTCTTTGCCGAGGACGTGCGCGGGCGCTTCCGCCTGACGCCGCTGGCGCAGACGCTGCGCAGCGACAAGCCCGGCTCGCTGCGCGACTTCGCGCTGATGATCGACGACGACTACAACTGGCACTCCTGGGAGCGCCTCTCCGATGCCGTCCGCGAAGGCGCGAGCCCGTTCGAGCGCGCGTTCGGCGTGCCGATCTTCGCCTACCTGAAGCAGAACCCCGAGAAAGAGCGCGCGTTCGCCGCGTCGATGGCGAGCATCTCCGGCGGAGAGAACGCCGCCGTCGCGCGCGCGTACGCGTTCGGCCGCTTCGCGCGCCTGGTCGACGTCGGCGGCGCGCACGGACATCTCCTCGCCACGATCCTGCGCCGTCACAAGAAGCTCCACGGCGTGCTCTACGACCAGCCCCAGGTCGTCGCCGACGCGGCGAAGAGCGGCTTCATCGCCGCGCCCGACGTGCGCGAGCGCTGCGAGGTCGCCGGCGGAAGCTTCTTCGACTTCGTGCCGGAGGGCGCGGACGGCTACGTGATGAAGTACATCCTGCACGACTGGGACGACGAGAAGTGTCTGCGCATCCTGGGTCACTGCCGCGACGCGATGACCGCGGAGGGCCGGATCCTGGTCGTCGACCACGTGATCCCGCCGGGGAACGGCGCGAGCTGGGCGAAGCTCCTCGACGTGAACATGATGGTGGGGCCGGGCGGA
>CAZMKX010000272.1:0-5598 GCA_964566375.1 uncultured Myxococcales bacterium | reverse complement strand
AAGCTCTGGGAGGACCGCGAGCGCACGCAGCAGCAGGTCGTCGAGGAATGGCGCGAGAAGTTCGGCCAGATCGCCGGGGTGCAGGCCTTCCCCGTGAACCCCGACGCGCTCGGCCAGAGCCTGCGCTCCTCGCCGGTGTCCCTCGTCGTCCAGGGGCCGGACATCTACCAGGTCGCGCGCTACGCGGACGAGATCGTGCGCCGCGCGCAAGGCATTCCGGGCCTGGTCAACCTCCAATCGGATCTCCTGATCAACAAGCCCCAGCTCGAGGTCGCCATCGACCGCAATCGCGCGAGCGACCTCGGTGTGTCGGCGCGCGACATCGCCTCGACGCTGCAGACGCTCCTGGGCGGTCAGGAGCTCTCGACCTTCAAGCTCGGTGGCGAGACGTACAAGGTGATGGCCCAGCTCGAGGCGGCAGACCGCTCGGACCCGCGCGCGGTTCTGCGGGCATACGTGCGCAGCTCGTCGGGGCGGCTGATGCCGCTCGCGTCGTTCGTCGACGTGCGCGAGTCCGTGGCGCCGCGCGGCCTTCCGCACTTCGACCGCGTGCGTTCGGCGACGGTCAGCGGAAACCTCGCCGAGGGCGCGGCGCTCGGAAGCGTGCTCGAGCAGATCCGCGACACCGCCGACGAGGTGCTGCCGGTCGGCAAGGGCTACAAGGCGGTGTTCTCGGGTGACTCGGAGCAGTTCTACGCGTCGGGGAACGCGCTCCTCTTCGCGTACCTGCTCGCGGTGGTCGCGGTGTATCTCGTCCTCGCGGCCCAGTTCGAGAGCTTCCTGCACCCGGTCACGATCCTGGTCGCGGTCGCGCTCTCGTTCACGGGCGCGTTGGTCACCCTGATGGCCGTCGGCTCGACGCTGAACCTGTTCAGCCAGATCGGGCTCGTCATGCTCGTCGGCCTGGTGACGAAGAATTCGATCCTGATCGTCGAGTTCGCGAACCAGCTCCGCGAGCAGGGCATGAGCCCGCGCGAGGCCGTCTTCGAGTCGTCGCGGATCCGCTTCAGGCCGATCCTGATGACGGCCCTGGCCACCATGGCCGGCATCCTGCCGATCGCGATCGGCAGTGGCGCGGGCGGAGAGTCCCGCGCGCCGCTCGGCATCGCGGTCGTCGGCGGCGTCGGCTTCTCGACGGTGCTGACGTTCATCGTCGTTCCGGCGGTCTACCTGGTGTTCGCGAACCTGAGCGAGCGGGTCACTCGCCGCATCCCGTCCACCGCCACGGCGAAGGAGGTCCGCGCTTGAGCGGGTCCGGAGGCGAAAGCCCATGACCGCATCCGCGATGTACTTCGAAGAAGTCCGGCACGGCGGCTGCTGCTCGTACTTCATCGGCTGCGAGAGGACGCGCGCCGCGGCGATCGTCGATCCGGAGCTGCACGAGATCGACCGCTATCTGTCTATCGCGGCCTCGCGCGGGTTCCGGATCGCGTATCTCGTCGACACGCACACCCACGCGGACCACTTCTCGTCCGCGCACGAGCTCGCGTCGCGCCTGGGCGTCCCGGTCGCGATGCACGCGCGCGCGCCAGCTCCCTACGTCGACGTGCGTCTCGCCGATGGCGAGACGCTGATCGTCGGCGAGCTGCGCCTGCGCGTGCTCTACACGCCGGGCCACACCGCCGACTCGATCTGCATCGTGCTCCCCGATCGGGTGCTCACGGGCGACACCCTGCTGCTCGGGGCGACCGGCCGGTCGGATCTCCCGACCGGCGACGCGGAAGCGCTGTGGGACAGCCTCTTCAATCGCCTGCTGCGGCTCGACGGAAGCCTGATCGTCTGCCCGGGGCACAACTACCGGAACACGCCGCCCGCGACGCTCGCCGAGGAGCGCGCGAGCAATCCGCGCCTGCAGAAGACGGAGCGTGCCGCGTTCGTCGAGCAGATGAACGGCCTCAACCTGTCGATGCCGAACCATCTGACGGAGTCGCTGCGCACGAACAGCACCGGCGGCAAGACCGTCGACCAGCTGATCCACGAGGCCGCGTCGCGGATCGCGTTCATGGGCATGGAAGAGCTGCGCGACCGGATCGCGAGCGGCAAGCCGGGGCTCACGGTCGTCGACGTACGCGAGAGCGACGCCTACGTCGCCGGCCACGTTCCCGGGGCGATCCACGTCCCGCGCGGGCAGCTCGAGCTGCGCGCCGACACCGTCTTTCCGGATCCGCGTGCGCGGATGCTGCTCTACTGCGAGTTCGGGAAGATCTCCACGCTCGGCGCCGCGACGCTCCGGCAGATGGGTTTCGTGGGCGCGATCGCGCTGGACGGCGGCATCCGCGCCTGGAGGGAAGCGGGCTACCCGATCGAGACGGGGAAGCCCGCCTAGCCGTCGCCGGTGCCCAGCTTCAGCGCCGGAAGCCCGAGCGCCCGCTGCCAGCGACCGTAGCTGACACTGAAGAGCGACGCGCCGACCAGAGCGCCCGCGAGCGCCGCCAGCGCGTAGATCTTGCCCTCGCCGATGTTCACCAGGATCGGCCCCGGACACATTCCGGTGATCGACCAGCCGATGCCGAAGAGCACGCCGCCGACGACGTTTCCGGTGTGACGCGGCTTCGGCTTCACCGAGAGCGGTTGGCCGAGCGCCGTGCGGCCGTGGCGCTTCAGCAGCCACAGCCCGGGCGCAGTCACTGCGACCGCCGTGCCGATGATCCCGTAGAGCTGGAAGCTCTCGAACAGGAACATCTTCTGGATGTAGTCGTAGTCGGCCGCGCCGCTGCGCGAGAGCACGAAGCCGAATGCGGTCCCGAAGGCGATGTACCCGAACGTGAGGGCGTTCATGCGATCACCCGGTAGATCAGGTTCGTCGTCACCACTCCGCCCGCCATGTACGCGACGGTGGAGATGATGCTGGCGGGTTCCAGGTTCGACATGCCGAAGATGCCGTGACCGCTCGTGCATCCGCCGGCGAGGCGGGTTCCGAAGCCGATGAACAGCCCGCCCGCGAACATCCAGGCGAGCTTCGCCGCCGGGCCCAGGCCGAACGTCGTGTCGAGCATGCCGAGGTTCCAGGTCGGTGCCCAGCCGCCGCCCAGCACCGCGGAGAGCAGGCCGCCCAGCACCAGCCCGCCCAGGAACGGCAGACGCCACCCCTGTGAGTCGCGGATCTCACCGCGCTTCAGGTAGGGCGTGTTCACGACCAGCGAGCACAGGTTCTCGAAGCCGGTGGAGATGCCGAGTCGCTGATTGGTGACCCACAGCAGGAGCAGCGTGATCGCTCCCAGGAGCGCTCCCGCGAGCGCCCAGTGGATCGGCTCCAGGTGATTCGTGATGAGCACGGTGTCCTCCCCTGCGCTCAGCTCGGAGCGCCGACGTTCAGAATCGTGAAGGCGCCGATCAGCGCCAGGCAGATCAGGTGGTCGCGACAGATCGCGTGCGCGAGCGCGCTCTGCGTCGCCACGTCGTCACGCCGCTGGCCGAGCCGGACCGCATTCGGAAGCACGCGTGCGCCCGCGAGCAGCGTCGGCGCGACGCAAAGGGCGAGCGCGGTCGCGTGCACGGCGACCGGGCCGTCGCCGCGCATCAGTCGGTAGACGGCGCCCACCACCGCCACGACCATCGCGAGTGCGATCAGCCGGCTCATCGGACGCGACTCCGTCGTCGCGCGTCGGTAGTATCCCGCGATCGACGCGAGCACGGGCTCGGGCAGGGTCTCGCCGCGCGTGTGTCGCAGGACCTGGACGTCGAAGATCAGGTCCATCCACACGACGGCCACGAGAAATCCCCCGCACGCGGCCAGGAGTCCGCTCATGGGGCCATTCTGACAGAGTCGGTGACGGAGGTTTCGTGCGGGTGAAGGTAGGGATCGCGCTTGCGCTCGTCCTCGTGCTGACGGGGCCGGCGGCGGCGCAGGAAGTCACACCCGAGAGCGATCTCCTGCACCGGCGCGTCGAGCAGATTCGCGACGACCCCGCGACGACCGTCGCGGGCGCGAAGCTGGCGGCGAGGCGTCTCGTGCCGGAGCTCTACGTGCGGCGCGGCTTCACCCGCGCGTGGACGCAGGCGGCCGCGCGCGAGGATCTGTTGCGCGCAATCCGCGACAGCGCGGCGGACGGGCTCGATCCCGACGACTACCTGCTGGGCGCGCTCGAGAGGGCGCGGGCCGAGGCGGAGCGGCCGGGCGCATCGCTCGAGGCGCAGATCGACTACGACCTGCTGCAGACCGAGGCGCTGACGCGGCTCCTGTATCACGTGATCTTCGGCAAGGTCGATCCGCAGAGCTTCGACCCGAACTGGAACTTCACGCGCAAGCTCCACGTCGAGGATCCGGTCCTGTTCGTGCAAGAGGCGATCGACTCGGGCGAGCTCTACGCGCGCGTCCAACGGGAGTATCCGCAGCACGAGATGTACCGGAACCTGAAGGCGGAGCTCGCGAAGGCGCGCGCGCGCGCGGGCGCGGGCGAGTGGCAGGCCGTTCCCGAAGGGCCGACGCTGAAGCCGGGCGTGGACGATCCGCGCGTTCCCCCGTTGCGCAAGCGGCTCGCGTCGACCGGAGACCTCGTCGCGGACGCGCCGCTCGATTCGACCACGTACGACGCGCGCGTCGAGGCCTCGGTCGTCGCGTTCCAGACGCGCAACGGCCTCGATCCCGACGGAGCGGTCGGTCCGGCGACGCTCCGCGCGCTGAACGCGCCCGCCGGCGAGGCGATCGAGAAGATCCGCATCAACCTCGAGCGCGGGCGCTGGCTCCTCCACGACCTGGATCCGACGTTCGTGGTCGTGAACGTCGCGGGCTTCCACGCGTACTATCTGCGCGACGGAAAGGTGGTCTGGTCCGCGCGCGCCCAGGTGGGCAGGCCGTATCGCGCCACGCCGATCTTCCGCTCGACGATCACCTACCTGGTGTTGAATCCGACCTGGACCGTACCGCCGAGCATCCTCGCCCAGGACATCCTGCCGGAGCAGCGGCGCGACCCCTCGACGCTCGCGCGCAAGAAGCTCGAGGTGATCGACCATGCCGGACGGCCCGTGTCCGCAGCGTCGATCGACTGGGCGAACGCCACGCCGCGCAACTTCCGCTACATGCTCCGCCAGCAGCCGGGACCCGACAACGCGCTCGGGCGCGTGAAGTTCATGTTCCCGAACGAGCACTCGGTCTATCTGCACGACACGCCGAGCAAGGCGCTCTTCCAGAAGAGCGACCGCGCGTTCAGCTCGGGCTGCATCCGGATCGAGAACCCGTTCGAGCTCGCCACGCTCCTGCTCGAGGGACAGCCGGGCTGGGACCGTGCAGCGCTCGATCGCGCCGTCGCCGAAGAGAAGACGCGCACCGTGACGCTCGCGAAGCCCGTGCCGATTCTGATCTCGTACTGGACCGCGTGGGTGAACGGGCTCGGGGTGCTTCAGCTGCGCGCCGACATCTACGGGCGCGACGCGAAGGTGGCGCGGGCTCTCGACGCGGCCTTCGGGTTCGCCCCCCGCGCGCGTTCTGAGCCGCGGCGCAGCTAGTTCGCGTCGTTCCAGATGTCGCGGAAGAGCCTCCAGCCGCCGGCCTCCTTCTTCCACACGACGACGTAGCGACTGGTCGAGACTGCGCCGTCCTTGCTCGTGATCTTCACGGTGCCGACCACCACCGCGAGAAAGCCAGCCGCCTCGACCGAT
>CAZMKX010000271.1:0-5607 GCA_964566375.1 uncultured Myxococcales bacterium | reverse complement strand
CAGACGATCCTGGTGAAGTACGGAACGCCGGAGCAGAAGAAGAAGTGGCTCGAGCCGCTCGTGCGCGGCGAGATCGAGTCGTGCTTCTCGATGACCGAGCCGAACGCACCCGGCTCCGACCCGTACGCGATCCAGACCCGCGCGGTGCGCGACGGCGACGAGTGGGTGATCAACGGCCACAAGTGGTTCACGTCGAACGGCCGCCGCGCGGCCTTCGCGATCGTGATGTGCCGGACCGAGGAGGACGGCGCCGACGGCGGCGTGCGCGATCGCATGACGCAGATCATCGTTCCGACGAACACGCCGGGATTCCACATCCTGCGCAGCGTGCCCGTCTGGGGACACGAGCACGGCGATCACTGCGAGATCAAGTACGACGACGTGCGCGTGCCGCTGTCGAACGCGCTCGGCCACCGCGGCTCGGGGCACCAGGCCGCGCAGGACCGTCTCGGCGCCGGGCGCGTCTTCCACTGCATGAACGCGGTCGGCCAGATGTGGCGCGCGTTCGACCTGATGGTGCAGCGCTCGATGGACCGACAGGTGCACGGCGGTAAGCTCGAGACCAAGCAGTTCATCCAGGGCTTCATCGCCGATTCGTTCATGGACATCCAGAGCGCGCGGCTGATGACGCTTCACTGCGCGCACGTGATGGACGCCGGCGGCGACACCCGCACGATGATCTCCGCGATCAAGATCTTCGTTCCCGCCGCCTTCGAGCGCGTGGTCGATCGTGCGATCCAGGTCTGGGGTGCGGCCGGCGTGTCCTCCGACCTGCCGCTCGAGGGCATGTACAAGGGCGCGCGCACGTTGCGCATCGCCGATGGACCCGACGAGGTCCACCGCATCCTGATCGCGAAGAACGTCCTCAAGCGGTACCACGACGGCGAGTCGTGGGACTTCGGAGTCTGAGCATGGCCGTGAAGAAGTTCCCGATCGAGGCGAGTCACATCCTGATGTTCGCGCGCGCGATCAACGATCCGAATCCGGTCTACGCCGACGCGGATCACGCCCGCAGGACGGAGGTCGGCGGGATCATCGCGCCGCCCACGTTCACGCAGGCCTCGGCGCAGTTCGATCCCGACTACTTCCTGCGTCCGAAGTTCGGCCAGCCGTGGTTCGGCTCGGCGAAGGAGGCCACCGGCCTGCCGCCGAAGAAGTCGGACGCGGCCCCGGACAAGGCGCCGAGCGGCGCGGCGGCCGGCGGCCTGCATGCGGAGCAGCACTTCGAGTACCACCGTCCGCTCCTCGCCGGCATGGTCCTCAAAGCCGTGAACAAGCCGGGCAAGACGTGGGAGAAGGAGGGCCGGCGCGGCGGGAAGCTCCTCTTTTCGGAGTCGATCACGGAGTACTACGACGAATCCGGACAGCTCGTCGTGACGGCGCGCGGCGTCGGTGTGCGCACCGAACGCGTGATCGAGCAGAAGTAGGAGGACGCGATGGCACTGAGAGCGAGTCAGTTGAAGATCGGCGACACGCGCGAGGAGGTCGTGATCGAGAACCTCTCGCGCACCCAGCTCGTGATGTACGCGGGCGCCTCCGGCGACTACAACCCCGTCCACACCGACGAGGTCTTCGCCACGAAGATCGCCGGCTATCCGACCGTGTTCGCGCACGGCATGCTGAGCATGGGGGCGACGGGGCGCATGCTCACCAACTGGGTGGGCGACGGACGACTCACGAAGTACGGCGTGCGCTTCGTCTCGCAGGTCTGGCCGGGGGACTCGCTCACCGCGCGCGCGACCGTGCAGGCGATTCGCGAGGAAAACGGCCAGAAGCTCGCAGACCTCGAGGTGGTCACGCGCAATCAGGAGGGCAAGGACGTCATCTCCGGCTACGCCTGCGCGCGCCTCGACCCCTGACGGGCGGAGCGACGTTGGAGCGGGAAACGGGACTCGAACCCGCGACCCCAAGCTTGGGAAGCTTGTGCTCTACCAGCTGAGCTATTCCCGCGTACGCGAGCGAGCATAGCGGCTCGGCCGCGCGAGCGGAAGCGGATCAATCGCCGATCTGGATCTCCTCGAAGAGCGCGTCGAGGTCGTCCTCGTCGTTCGCCGGGGCCACGACGGTCTCGGCGAGCGGAGACGGCGCGGGCGCCGCTGCCGGTCGCGGCTTCGGTTCCGCCGCCGGGCTCGGCTCGGCGTCGACCTCGAGCGCGAGGCTGCGCAGGTCGAAGCTGTCCTCGTTTCGGCGGCGCTGCTCGTCGGTCATCGGCGCGTCGTCGTCCTCGCGCACGAGTGCGCCGAGGCTCCAGTCGGAGTCTTCGGGCTCGGGCTCCGGTGCCGACTCGGACGATGGCTCGACCTCGCTCTCGACCGCGATCTCGACCTCGACCGGCGGCTCCGGCTCCACGACCAGGACCTCGTCGAGCTCGAGCTCGACCGCCTCGGCGGCGTGCATCGGCGGCTCGGGCTCGTCGGTCTCGAGCTCGGCTGCTTCGAAGCCTGGCGAGGTGTCCTCCGCGACGACGGTCGTCGCGTCGGCGGCCGCGAGATCGGGCACGTCGGCGGGCATCGGCGAAAGGGGCTCGAGCCAGTCGGCCGGGGCGATGGCGGGATCGGAGAGCTCGGCCCCGGGCGCCACCGGCGGCAGGCTCGGCTGGCTCGGCGTCGGATCCGAGATCGGCAACGGCGAGAGCCCGAGCGCCTCGGCCGCAGCCGCGACGATCGACGAATCGACCGGCTTCGCCTCGGACAGGAACGCCTCGAAGAGCGCGTTGTCCGCCAGCGTGTTGAGCACGCGCGGCACGCCGCCGGACCAGCGATACAGCGCCTCGAGCGCGTCGGGCGAGAACACGGCCTGCGTCGCGCCGGCCAGTCGCAAGCGGTGCGATACGTAGGCCTGCGACTCGAGCCAGTCCATCGCCGTGAGCTCGACGCGGATCTCGACCCGCTGCGCGAGCGGCGGGTCGAGCTTCAGGATCTCGCCGAGCTCGTGCAGACCGAAGAGCACCAGGCTCACGAGCTTCCGGCCGTCCTGGAGCAGGTTCAGGAGCCCGCGGAACTCCTCCATCGCGTCGCGATTGCGGAAGAGCTGCGCCTCGTCGACCAGCAGGACCGCGCTCCGCCGCGACGCGGCGATCGCGCCGAGCTGCGCGTGGACCTGGTCGATCAGCGTCTGGATCTGCGCCGACGGCGCGTGCACGCCGAATGCGCGCGCGACGTTCGGCAGGAACCAGCCCGAGGCGCAAGCCTCGTGCGGGATCGACAGGTAGTGCGCGGAGAACTCCCGCGGGTCGAGCGCGCGGAGCAGCGAGTGCGCGAGCGTGGTCTTGCCGAGTCCCGGGCCGCCGACGAGCACGGAGAGCGCCTTGCGCTGGTGGATTCCGCGTACGAGCCGCAGCCGGGCGCGCTTCTGGGGTGCGCTCTCGTAGTAGAAGCGCTCGTCGGATTCGTTCTGGAACGGATCCGACGGCAGGTCGAAGAACTTCAAGTGCTCCATGCGTTTCCTCGCTCGCGCCCGGGCGCGCTCAGCCAAATCTCGAGATGCGCTCGACTACGTCGCGGAAGCTCGGGTCGGCCGCGGCCACCTTCTCGAAGGCCTCGAGCGCCTCGCGATCCCGGCCCGCGGCGAGCAGCGCCTCGCCCAGGTCGTAGCGGAGCGCGACGGCCGAATCGTCGGAGTCGCCCGCGCGCGAGAGCGCGTCTTCGAGGTGAAGCGCCGCGGCGGCGGCGTCTCCGAGCGCGAGCTTGCAGTTCGCGAGCAGCGAGAGGGCCTCGATCGCGCGGGTGCCGGTGCGCAGAACGGCTTCGAGCTCGCGTACCGCGTCCTCGTGGAGACCCATCTCCTTGTACGCGATCGCCAGATCGTAGTGGGTGTCCGCGTCGCCCTCGTCCACCTGCTCCTGGATGCCTTTCTTGAAGGCAGAGAAGACCTCCGCGAAGCCGCGGCCGACGGCGCCGACACCGATCAGCGTACCAATCGTGCCCGTCGACTCGGACTCGTCCTCGTCCAGCATGGCGGCCAGGTCGAACTCGCCTTCCTCGTCGCTCGAGTGACTCGTCTCCTCGAAGGCTTCGTCGTCGCCGCCGAGGTCCGGCTCGACGTCGAGCTCGAGCGGAGCGTCCGTGTCCTCGGCGAAGACGAGCGCGTCGGAATCCTCGGCCTCGAGCTCGAGCGGCGGAATCGTGTCCTCGCCCACCACCGAGAGCTCGATGTCCAGCGCCTCGGCGGGCACGGGAATCTCGGGCAGCGAGAGCGCCTCGCTCCCGTCCGGCTCCTGCACCATGGTGTCGCCGAACGCATCCTGGATCTGCGCCGACTCGACGACCCGCGTGGTCGGCCTGGCGGGCTTGGCATCGCGGCGCGCCGCGATCTCTCCCAGGCGGAGCATGGCCTTCGGGTGCCGGGGAACTTTCTCGAGCACGTCGCGGTAGATCCGCTCGGCCTCGTCGACGAGACCCTGCTCCAGGTAGAAATCCGCCTCGGACAGACTCTCCGCGATGCGCAGCGACGCGTCCCCGAAGCTCTCGCCCTGCTCCGACGCCAGCGGCTTCGAGAACTCGAGCGACGGCTCCGAGTCCGCTTCGCCTTCGATCTCGATCTCGATGTCGAGGCTCTCGTCGAGCGCGGGCCTGGCGGCGACGATCGGCGCCGCGCTGGCCTTGGGTGGCGCGGCCGTCGCGACCGGAGTCGGCTCCGGACCGAGGTCGAGCTCGAGCGGCGGATCGATCGAGGCGAACTGCTCGTCTCGGTCCTCCTCGTCCTCGAGGACGATTTCGATGTCCGGCAGCGTGTCGAAGTCTTCGCCGGGAGAGAGCGCGGCGATCTCGGGCTTCGAGAGCTGCGGCTCGAACGTCGGCGAAGGCACCGGCTCGATCGTGAACTCGGCCGAGTCCGCGAGGTCGTTGCGTTCGATCGCGCCGTCGGGCATCGCGTCGTCGGCCTCGACTTCGACCGCGTTCGCGGGAGCGTGGCCGGCCTCGACCAGAATCGCCTGGGCGTCCGCGGAGCCGGGCTCGAGCGCGAGCACCTCGCGCGCGAGCCGCGCGGCTTCCTCGGGCTCACCGAACTCGAGCGAGACTCGCGCTTCAGCAAGCAGGTCCGCGGCCGGTCCGGGCGCGGGGACCGGCGCTGCGGCGGCGACGGGACGTCTCGGCGCGGGGACGTTCGGGCGCCCGGGCGGCTGCGTTGCGCGGCCCTTCTCCACGAACGTGGCCGCGCGTGGCGGCGTCGCGGGCTTCGGGACTGCGGGCGGAGCGACGGACGTCGATCGCGCGCGCGACGGGGCGGGCTCGTCGAGCTCGAGCAGATCGTCGTCGGCCGGCGACCCGGTCGAGTCGGTGAGCAGAAGGCTCGGCGTCGTGTTCTCCTCGCCGGCGCTGAACTCCTCGACCGCGGCGTAGCGCTGCAGGATGTCGCGCGACTTCTCGACGTCGCCGCGCCGCTTGTACATCTCGGCGATCTCGCGCCACAGGCGACGCGCCGCGGTCTCGTCCCCCGAGCCCTCGTACGCGCTGACCAGCGATTCGCGCAGCGGAATGTCGTCGGGGAACTTGCCGATCACGGGCTTCAGGAGCGCGATCGCCTCGGCGTGCGCGCCGCTCGCGAGCTTGGCCCAGACCAGCGCGTCGAGTGCCTCGCGGCTGTCGGGAAACGCGTGAAGCATCT
>CAZMKX010000270.1:0-5608 GCA_964566375.1 uncultured Myxococcales bacterium | reverse complement strand
CGGCGCAGCCAGGAGATGCCCGCGTAGAGCAGCGCGGCGATGATCGCGACGTCGAGCGCGTCGGAGAAACCGAACTCGCGAAACGCTTCGATCATCGGCCCTCATTGCGGTGTCGCCCGAGAATTCGGGGACCCGCGCGATGGGGGTTCCCCGACCTTACCGAAAACCGGCGCCGAGCTGTAGTCTCGGGCCGTGCAGCCGAGAAGCGTCCGGGAGCTCTGCGTTCGGATCCTGTCGTGCGGCGACCTCGAGTCGAAGCTCACGCCGCCGCGCCAGGACCGCTCGGCCGGCGCGCTGCTGCCCGACACAGCGCCCGGTCCCGCGCTCGTTTTCGATCGGCCGGCGCGCGGGGCCGGGCTCGAGATGCGCGGCGGCGTCGAACGCCTGCCGCGGCCCGCCGAGCTCGCCGATCCGCGCGCGCGCGCCGCCTGCCTGCGCCGCTTCGCGCACCATGAGCTGATGGCCGTCGAGCTTTTCGCGTGGGCGCTCCTGGTCTGGCCGGACGCGGACCCCGAGCTGCGTCTCGGCTGGTGCCAGGCGCTGGCCGACGAGCAGCGACACTGCCGGTTGTATCTCGAACGCCTTGCCGCGCACGGCCAGGCGCTCGGCGACGAGCCGCTCTCCGACTACTTCTGGAAGCACGCGGTCGCGATCCGCACGCATCCTCGCGGGCCGGCGGCGTTCCTCGCGGCGATCGGGCTCACGCTCGAGCAGGCGAACCTGGACTTCACGCTGGTCTACGCCGACGGCTTCCGGCGTGGCGGTGACGAGGTCAGCGCGCGCGTCGCCGAGATCGTGCACGCCGACGAGCAGCGTCACGTGCGCCTGGCGGCGGAGTGGCTCGCGCGGCTGTCGCCCGAGGGCGAGGACCCGGTCGCGTCCTACCGCGCCGCGGTGCCGTTTCCGCTCGAAGCGGCGCGCGCGAAGGGGCGCCAGTTCAGCGTCGAGGCGCGCCGCGCGTCCGGTCTCCCGGCTGCGCTGATCGAGCACGTCCGCGTCGCGCGTCCGGCGCGGAGCGTGCGCGGACATGAGGCGGTCCGCGGCGAGTGACGGGCGCGACGCGGCTCTTCGCGAATCTCGGCGCGGAGGAGCCCGACACCTGGCAGCGCATGGCCGGTCACCCGCGCGTGCGCTCCGTCGCGCGGCTCTGGGCCGCGCTGTTCCCGTCGGGAGCGCGGCTCGTCGGTAGCGGTGCGCCGGCCGCGCCGAGGCTTTCGGCCGCGTTCGCCGCCGTCGCGGAGGAGCCGGCGTTTCCGTTCTGCGCGGCAGGAGCGTCGCTCGTGCCGTGGCTGGCGACGGCCGAGGCTTCGGCGCTCGCCCGCGCCGAAGGGGTTCCTCTCGCGGCGGCGCCTCCCGAGGTCGTGAGGCGCGTGCACGACAAGGCCTGGGCCCAGGCCGCCGCGCAGGCGACGGGGCTCGTGCCGGCGCCGCTCGCCGGGGCGTCGCTCGTGCTCGCAGCCGACGAGCTCTCGGACGCTGACGCCGCTCGGTGTCGGATCGAGTCGGCGGTGTCCGCGTGGCCGGAGGCGCTGCGCGGGGACTTCACGGTGAAGCCGCGGGTCGGCACGAGCGGCCGCGGACGGCTGGCGGGAAGGGACGGCCGGATCGACGCGACCCGACTCGGCGGGGCGCTCGCCCGGCTTCGCGCCGCAGGCGGCGCGCTGGTCGAGCCCTGGCTCGAGCGCACGCTCGACCTCTCGGCGCAGCTACACATCGCGGCGTCGGGCGAGGTGCGCGTGCTCGGAACGCTGCGGCAGGTGCTGACGGCGCACGGCGGACCGATCGGGCACTCGGGCCTCGTCGACCGCGACGGCTCGATCGTCTCGGGAACGCGCTGGGATTCGGCGCTTCGCGCGGCCGCGCTCGCGATCGGCGGCGAGGCTTCGCGCGCGGGCTTTCGCGGCCCGTGCGGGCTCGACGCGCTCGTCTTTCGCGCCAGCGACGGCGCCCCGAGCCTGCGCCCCGTGGTGGAGCTGAACGCGCGCTACACCGCGGGGACGGTCGCGCTCGGACACGTCTCGCGCGCCGTTCGTGCCGGGCTCGCGCCGGACGCGCGCGCGTTCTACTTCGGCTTCGCACCCGCGGGCGACGCCTGGCCGGCGCTCCCGCAAGACGGCGTGGACCCGCTCGGGGTTCTCGCGGATGATCGCTCCGTGCGGCTGTGTCTCGTCCGCGATGCGGCCGCGCTCGACGCGCTTCTCTCACAAGACCGGAGGTCCCCATGAGTCCCGCCGCGATCTTCTCGATCGTCAACGTGCTGCCGCTGCCGATCTGGGCGCTGTGGATCCTCGCGCCCCGGAGTCGACCCGCGCGCGTGATCGCCGAGTCGCTCTGGCCCTGGCAGATGCTCGCGGTGCTGTACGCGATCTTCCTCGTGATCGCGCTCGGCGGCGGCGGCGCGGCCGACGGTGCTGCCGCCGCGCCGGACTTCGCGAGCCTCGCCGGCGTGATGGCGCTCTTCGACAGCGAGTGGGGGACGCTGGCCGGCTGGACGCACTACCTGTGTTTCGACCTGTTCGTCGCGCGCTGGGTCATGAACGACGCGCCGAACGGCGGCTACCGCCTGGCGCCGGTTCTGTTCTTCACGCTGATGGCCGGCCCGGTGGGGCTGCTTCTTTACACCCTCGCGCGCGGGTTCTTCCGCGGCGGCACCGCGACCGCGTGACCGGCCCGCAGGCGCCCCGCTCAGACCTCGCGGATCGGATCGTCGCGGTCGTCGTACTCGAGCCGGAGCGCGCGCGCCATCGTGGCGTGCAGGTCGTAGGTGCAGGTGATGTAGGTGAGCTCGAGCACCTGCTCCTCGGAGAGGCCCGCGCGAAGCGCTGCGAACGTCTCGTCGGGAACGCGACCGCTCTCGAGCACGAGGCAGTCGGTGTAGGCGAGTACTGCGCGCTCGAGCTTCGAGAACGCGTCCGAAGTCTGCCAGGCCGGAATCGCCCGGATCTGCGCCTCGGGAACGCCGATCGAGCGCGCGGCCTTGCAGTGCTGCGAGAAGACGAACTGACTCCCGCGCGCGTAGCCGGCGCGCATCATGCCGAGCTCGCGCAGCTTCGGATCGATCGTGCGCTTGGGGCTGCGGTACAGCGCGAATCCCGCGACGGCGTGATCGAAGACGTCGGGGACCAGCGCGAAGACGGTCCACCAGTTTCCCGGCGTGCCGGTCGCAGTGCCGGGCTCGGCGACCGGATCGCGCGCGCCGAAGAGCATGTCGTAGATGCGCAGCACGGACGGGGCTGCCTCGGCGCGGGGGACCTGGCGAAGGCGCGGCATCGGTTCTCCTCTCGCTCCGTCGTCCGGAGCGTGCGCCATCCTACCTCGCGCGGTGACGGAGATAGAGCTCGCAGCTCGCGGAGATCTCGGCCTTCGCGCCGAGCGTCCGCGAGACCGGGCCCGCGATCGTCAGCCGGTCGAGCGCGGGCTTGGTGGCGGCGATGGCGCGGCGCATCTGCTCGACGCTCGCGGTCTTCGCCTTCGCGATCCAGTCCCAGAGCCGCGCGAGCTCGGGGTGCGCGAGCTCCGCGTCGATGCGGACGAAGATCGGCCGACACGCGTCGGCCGTGCGGGTCTCGATCGCCGCCTGCACGCGCGTGAAGCGGCGCGCGTCGAGCAACGCCGAGAACACGAACGGATGTCCCCCGGAGAGCCCGAAGGCCAGCTCGAGCTCGCTCTCCGAGAGTGCGTAGCCGAGCGCAGCGGCCCAGACCCGCAGGTCCCGGCGCAGGAGCGGAACGAGCGGAACGCGCTGCAGCGGCCGGCCGTCGAGCGAAGCGTCCGCCTTCGCGCGCACGAGCGCGCGGTGCAGCGCCAGACTGCCGGTGCGCAGGCAGACCACGCCGGGGCAGGGCTCGAGCCAGTCGTCCTCGTCGCCGAGCTCGCGAACGACGGCGTCGACGCCGTGCTCGCGAAGTCGCGATGCCGCCGCCGCGACGACGGTCGACTTCCCCATCCCCGGCCCGCCGAAGATCACGGGCGCGCTTCCGCGCAGCGCGCCGTCGACGACGCGCCGGACCACACCTTCGCGCGCCAGCCAGCTCACGCGCGGACTCTAGCCACAATGAAACCCGCGTCCACCGAGCAGGCTGCTTCGCGCCAAACCGCGGAGCGAACCTCCGTCTGGAGAAGCGGGAGTTGCCACGTGCCTGCAAGCGAAGCGCGCCGGGCTCCGCTAGGACATGATCTGCCCGCCGTTCACGTCGAGCGACTGCCCGGTGACGACGCTGGCGAGGTCGCTCGCGAAGAACAGCACCGCGCCCGCGATCTCGGCCGAGTGGGGAATGTGGCCGAGCGCGATCTTCCGAGCGACCTCGTCGTAGACGACGCGCGGGTCGACGCCCCGCTGTTTCGCTTGCGCGGCGAAGTAGCCCTCGAGCGTCGCGCCCCAGATGTAGCCGGGCAGAACGGAGTTCACGCGGATCTTGTACGGGCCGAGCTCGCGCGCGATGCCCTGCGTCGCGGCGAGCAGCGCGCCCTTCGACGCAGCGTAGCTCGCCATCGTCGGCAGCACGTCGCGCACGATCATCGAGTTCACCATCACGATCGAGCCGCCGCCCTGGCGCTTCATCAGCGGGACGACCCTCTGGGTGAGCGAGAGCGTCCCGAGCACGTTGGTCTCGAGCGGCGCGCGCCACTGCGCGAGGTCGGCATTTTCGAAGAGCTCGTAGCTTCCCGGGTGATACGCATTGTTCACCAGCACGTCGACGCGCCCGAACTCGGCTTCGGCGCGCGCGACCAGGTTCGCGCAGTCGTCCGGCCGAGCGATGTCGGTCGTCACCGTCAGTGCGCGCCGGCCGAGCGCGCGCACCTCCTTCGCGACGGCGTCGAGGCTCGCCGGTGTGCGTGCGGACAGGACCAGGTCGGCGCCTTCTCGCGCGAAGAGCAGCGAGATGTCGCGGCCCATTCCGGGGCCGATGCCGGACACGATCGCGACGCGGTTCGAGAGCAACATCGGGCTTCTCCGAATGGATTCAAGAAAGGAGGTACGCGCTCGCGACGACGGAAGTCACGTGCTCGAGATCCAGGAACGACTTCGCGTCGTCGAGGATACGCGCGCGCCGGCTGCGGAAAGGCACTGATCGGGTCGAGACCCGGGCAGCGCGCGCCGTCGCTCCAGTCGCGGCGCTCGAAGTCCCGCGGCACCGACTCGGTCACCAGATACCCGGCGACGCGCGTGCCGTTCGCGCCCAGGATCGCTTCGAAGGGTGCGCGCGCGTCGACGCACGACAGCCAGAACGACGCCATGCCGGAGAAGCCGTCCCGCTCGTCGCGCACGGGCACGCTCCTCGCGAGGTCGGCTTCCGCGTCGGCGACGTGCAGCGCGAGCGAGCGTGCGCCCGCGCGAAGGAGCGCCGGCCCTACGGCCTCGACGACGCGCTTTGCGAACGCGGCCTCGCCCTCGTTCGCAGCGCGCCAGAGCATATAGTCCAGCCTCTCCACGGTCCCTCGT
Source organism: uncultured Myxococcales bacterium (assembly GCA_964566375.1). GTDB lineage: Bacteria > Myxococcota_A > UBA9160 > SZUA-336 > SZUA-336 > VGRW01. Next base: position 165 of record CAZMKX010000270.1, on the reverse strand, counting down.
TCTACCGCATCCTGGCGATCACGTCGTCGGCGAAGCGCGTGATCGACTCGAGCTTCTGCGCGAGCGGAATCATCGGTCCGCCGTAGAAGAACCACGGCATCGTGAGCAGATGGGTGACGCCGGCGTCCTCGAGCCGCTTGTATCCGTCGACGTTGAACGCGTCGT
>CAZMKX010000269.1:0-5635 GCA_964566375.1 uncultured Myxococcales bacterium | reverse complement strand
GCGACGCGATCATCCCGCTCGACTGCAAGCTCAACTTCGACTCGAACGCGCTCTACCGGCACAAGGAGGTGATGGCGCTGCGCGATCCCTCCGAGGAGGATCCGCGCGAGTCCGAAGCCGCGAAGTACGACCTCAACTGGGTTTCGCTCGACGGGAACATCGGCTGCATGGTGAACGGCGCCGGGCTCGCGATGGCGACGATGGACATCATCCAGTACGCCGGTGGCAGGCCCGCGAACTTCCTCGACGTCGGCGGAGGGGCGGACGCGGAGCGCGTCGCGCACGCGTTCCGGCTCATCCTGGCGGACAAGAACGTGAAGGGAATCCTCGTCAACATCTTCGGCGGGATCGTTCTCTGCGACCGCGTGGCCGAGGGCATCATCACCGCGGCGAAGACCGTCGGCGTGACGGTGCCGCTGGTCGTGCGGCTCGACGGCACGAACGCCGTGAAGGGCCGCGAGATGCTCGCGAGCTCGGGTCTGAACATCACCCCGGCCGAGGGCATGAAGGACGCGGCGGAGAAGATCGTCGCGGCGGTGCGGAAGTCATGAGCATTCTGGTCGACGCGAACACGAAGCTGCTCATCCAGGGCATGGGGAAGACGGGCCAGCTACACACGAATCTGTCGCTCGAGTTCGGCACCAAGGTGGTGGGTGGCGTGACGCCGGGCCGCGGCGGCACGGATGCGTGCGGCCTGCCGGTCTGGAACACGGTGCGCGACGCCGTGCGCGAGACCGGAGCGAACGCATCGGTGGTCTTCGTGCCCGCGCCCGGTGCGGCCGACGCGATCCTCGAGGCTGCCGACGCGGGCATCTCGCTGATCTGCGCGATCACCGAGGGCATCCCCGTGCGCGACATGCTGCGCGCGAAGGCCGCGCTGCGCGGCTGGAGCGGGCGCCTGATCGGCCCGAACTGCCCGGGCCTGCTCGATCCCGCGCTGAAGATCCGGATCGGGATCGCGCCGTACTCGATCTTCAAGCCGGGCAGCGTCGGCGTCGTCTCCCGCTCCGGCACGCTGACCTACGAGGCGGTGCACCAGCTCTCGCAGCTCGGCATCGGCCAGACCACCTGCGTCGGCATCGGCGGGGATCCGATACCCGGCACGAGCTTCGTCGACGTGCTGCGGCTGTACCAGAAGGACAAGGCCACGAAGGCCGTCGTGATGATCGGCGAGATCGGCGGCAGCGCCGAGGAAGAGGCCGCCGACTTCGTCGCCTCGGAGATGAACAAGCCCGTCGTCGCCTTCATCGCCGGTGCGACCGCGCCGTCGGGCAAGCGCATGGGTCACGCCGGCGCGATCATCTCGGGCGGGAAGGGCACGGCCGAGGGCAAGCGCAAGGCGCTCGAGAAGGCCGGCATCCCCGTCGCGCCCACGCCCGCGCTGATCGGCGAGACGCTCGCCCAGGCCGCGCGCGGCGCCCTGTAGATGAGCCTGCTCGTCGTCGGATCGGTCGCCCTCGACGACATCGAGGCGCCCGCGGGAAGCGTGAAGTCGGTGCTCGGCGGCGCGGCCTGCTACTGCTCAGTCGCGGCGAGCTACTTCGTGCGCGCGCACGCGGTCGGCGTCACGGGTGACGACTTCCCGCAGGAGCACCTCGACTTCCTCGCCGCGCGCGGAGTCGACCTCGCGGGCGTCACGCGCGCGACCGGACGCACGTTCCGCTGGGGTGGCCGCTACCACGCCTCGCTGAACCAGCGCGACACGCTCTTCACCGATCTCGGCGTGTTCGAGCGCTTCGACCCGGTCCTGCCCGCGAGCTACCGCGAGGCGGAGTTCGTGTTCCTGGCGAACATCCATCCGACGCTGCAGCGCAGCGTGATCGACCAGGCGCGCGCGCCCCGCTTCTCGGCGATGGACACGATGAACTTCTGGATCGAGGGCGAGCGCGCAGAGCTCGAGAAGACACTGTCCCGTGTCACGGGTCTGGTGATCAACGACGAGGAGGCCAAGCTCCTCACCGGCGAGTCGAACCTGGTCCTCGCGGCCGACGCGATCCACGCGCTCGGGCCCACGACCGTGATCGTGAAGCGCGGCGAGCACGGCGCGCTTCTCTTCGACGAGGCCGGCGTCTTCGCGGCGCCGGCGTTCCCGCTGCGCGAGGTGCAGGATCCGACCGGAGCCGGCGACAGCTTCGCCGGCGGCTTCATGGGCGCGCTCGCCGAGGGCGGCTCGCTGGACGTGGACGCCATGCGCCGGGCGGTGATCTACGGGTCCGTTCTCGCCTCGTTCTGCGTCGAGCGCTTCAGCCTCGACCGGTTCCGCACGCTCACGCGCGCCGAGATCGACACGCGCTTCGCCGAGTTCCGCCGCCTGACCGCCTTCTGAGCCGGCGCCCGCGGCGTCAAGCGCGCTTGCGCGCATCATCGCTGCGCAGCTTTGCCGGCCAGATCCATCAAGGGCGCGAAGTTTCGTCCCGATAGGTCCGGCATGTTCTCGAAGACGGACGGACCGACCGCCCTGCGCGCAGACCTGGTGCGCTCGCTCTCGTTCTCGCTCGAGAAGATCGAGCGGATCTCGGACGGAACGAACGTGACGTCGGTGGCGGCGCTGGCGGGCGTGTGGAACGGCCGCAAGGGACACGTCGCGATCCTCGTGCGCGACGTCGAGCCGGCCGCGATCTCGCGCTACGTCGGCGACGGCCCGATCACCAGCGAAGTCGCGCTCGATGCAGCCGTCGAGGAAGGGCTCGCCTTCGCCGAGAGCCTGGGCTTTTCGATGGACGCGCCGGAGTTCCTCGCGCTGACGGGCGAGGAGCGCGACGCGCGGATCTACCGCTGGAACAAGCTGCGCAAAGTGCGACAGCCGGGCCCCGTCGCGGAAGCGGAAGCTCCTCGGGCTCCCGAGGCGCCCGCGTCGTACGTGCCCGAGCTCGACATCCCCGAGCCGCCGCCGGTCCCGAGCGGCTACGACATCGGGCTCGACGACCTCACCCTGCCGCCGCAGACGCCGGCGCCCGACCTGGCGTTCGACTTCGCCCGGCCCGAGCGCGAGCGCGATGCGGCGCTGGACCTCGTGTCCCCGGACCCGAACGCCGGCAGCACGGTGCTCGGAAAGATCTCGCTCGTACGCAGGGACGGCGCCGACCTGCGCCGCCTCGAGCTACTCGCGCGTCTGCTCGCGTTCTACTAGCAGGAGGGCCTCATGAACCGGTCGACCGCATTTCTGGGTGTTCTGCTCGCGCTCTTCGCATCGAGCGGATGCCAGACCGTCGCTTCCCCCGAGGAGATCCGGCTCGCCGACTCGCACCGCGATCTCGCGGAAGCCAAGCTCGCGATGGGCGAGCCCGAGCTCGCGATCAAGGAGTATCAGGCCGCGCTCGCCATCAACCCGACCGACCCCGAGACGCACTTCGGTCTGGCCGCGGCCTACCAGCGCAAGGGCATGCTCAGCGACACGGAGCGCGAGCTCAAGGAGGCGCTGCGGATCGATCCGCAGCACCAGGAGGCTCGGCTCGCACTCGGGGTCGCCTACCTGCAGATGGAGCGCTGGAACGACGCGGCCGGCCAGTTCGAGATCCTGATCGCGGATCCGACCTTCGTGCGGCCGACGCGCGCGCTTGTAAACCTGGGTTGGGCTCACTACAAATCCGGGGATCTGGTACGGGCGAAGGCCGACTTCGAACGCGCTCTCGTGCAGGATCGCCAGAACTACGTGGCGCATCTCGATCTGGGGATCGTGAGCTACGAGCAGGGGGATCTGGTCGAAGCGGTCAGCCATTTCGAAGAGTGCGTGAAGATCCTGGAGCAGCGACCGGTCAAGGTCTACGGACCGGTCGAGGCGGAAGCGCGGTTTCGCATGGCGCAGGCATATGTCCGGCTGGGCAAGCGCGATCAGGCGCTGGCCTCGCTCCGGGTCGCGGTGGATCGAGGGGGCGACAGCGAGTGGGTGCGCAAGTCGAACGACTACCTGAAGGTGCTTCAGTAGCAACCGCGGCCGCGGGCAGTGCCTTCGGCCACTGGTATCGGCGACAGCGCGAGCTGCGCGGGATCTCGGTCTTCTACGTCGCCGCGCGCACCAAGCTCACGCCCGAGCGCGTGCGCGAGATCGAGGAATCGGGCGCGGTGCTCGAGACCGACGGCCTCGGACGCGCGACCGCGCGCACGCTCGCACTCGCGATCGGCGCCGACCCCGACGAGGCCGCGTCGCTCGTCGGCGAGCGCCACAAGGTGCGTGCCTCGCGCGGGGCGTTCTCGTTCGGGCTGCGCATCCTGGCGATGACCTGGGTGCGACGCGTCGGGTTGGCCGTCGTGCTCGGCCTGGGCCTCTGGCTGCTCGGGCTCATGCTCTCCGGCGTCAGCGCGCGCGACGCCACGCACGAACGCGTGTACAAGCCGGACTACGTCGAGCGCCTGCTTCGACCGAACTGAATCCTATTCGCGTACGCGAGAGCCGTCCGCGCGCGCAGATCTCCGGAGCGACCATGGAGCAGAGCCGAGGCAGCCTCTTGCAGGCCAGCTTGCTGCGTTTCGTCCGACGCGGGGCGTGGAGCCACGCCGGGAGGCTGCTCGAGAAGAGCCATCCCGCCGACGTCGCGTACGTGCTCGACCGAGTCCCGCTCGCGGATCGCGAGGCGGTCTTCGCGCTGATCCGGACGCCGGAGATGCGCGGCGACGTGCTGTCGCTGCTTCAGTTCGCCACGCGCGCGGATCTGCTCGCGGGCCTCGACCCGGAGGTCGCGGGCCAGATCGTGAAGCACATGCCTCCGGACGACGCGGCCGAGACGCTGCGCGAGCTGCCGCAGGAGCGAAGCGAGGAGATCCTCTCGAGCCTCGGCGAGGGGGCGGAAGAGCTCGAGACCCTGCTCGAGTATCCCGAGGGCACCGCGGGCGCGATCATGTCGCCGAGCTTCCTCGCGCTCCCGGAGGACCTCTCCGTCGAGGGCGCGATCGACCACGTGCGGCGCTACGGCGACGCGGACGCGAGCTTCTACGTCTACGTCGTCGACGAGCGCCAGTATCTGGTCGGCGTGGTCTCCCTGCGCCAGCTCATTCTCCAGCCGCCGGACAAGTGCCTGCGCGACTTCATGACGCCGGATCCGATCCGCGTCTCGACCGACACCGACCAGGAGGAAGTCGCGCGCGTCGTCAGCCGCTACGACATCCTCGCGGTGCCGGTCGTCGACGCGAACAACCGACTCGTCGGCGTCGTCACCGTCGACGACGTGATCGACGTCATGCGCCAGGAGGCGACCGAGGACATCCTGAAGCTCGCCGGTACCACGACCGAGGAGACCACCGCGCCGGGCTGGCTGCGCGGCGCGCGCATCCGCCTGCCGTGGCTCGTGTCGAGCTTCGTCGGCGGCTTCGCGGGCATCGCGCTGCTCTCGTACTTCTCGGACGTGCTCGCGCGCACCGTCCAGATCGCCTTCTTCCTGCCCATCATCCTCGGTATGGGCGGAAACGTCGGCAACCAGTGCTCGACGGTCATCGTGCGCGGCATCGCCACGGGCCGGCTCGACGTGCGCGCGCTGCCGCGAATCCTCGCGCACGAGGCGGGTACCAGCGTCCTCCTCGCGCTGACCTTCGCCGTGGCGCTCGCGGGCTTCGCGGTGCTCGTCGGCTTCGGGCCCCCGCGCTTCCCGCTCGCCGTCGCGCTCGGGATCTTCTTCTCGATCATGATCGCGGCCAGCGTCGG
>CAZMKX010000268.1:0-5645 GCA_964566375.1 uncultured Myxococcales bacterium | reverse complement strand
AGCGACGTTCTGATCCTCGACGCGCAGAACGTCGAACGCGCGCCGCTCGCGACGATCCGCCTGCCGCACCGGCTTCCGCTCGGCTTCCACGGCAACTGGGCAGACGGAGTGACACTCTCGTGAGTCGCCCGGCACGGGGGGCGGCGGCGCTGCTCACGTCCCTGGTGCTCTCGCTCGCCGGCTGCGGGCCGATCGGCCCGCTGTCCGGCGGGGCGCTCGACGGCCCGGTCCACACGCAGCCGGTCGAGGACTGGTCGTTCACGCAGACGCAGGAGACCGTCCAGCTCGAGACGAATCCCGCCGCGCCGCACTCCGTGAACACCTGGTGCGTGGGGATCGGCGAGCGGCTCTACGTGCCCACGTCGATGATCCGCGGGCCGAAGACGCCGGGCGAGCGCGACTGGGTCGTGAACGTCAGCGCCGATCCGCGTCTGCGCATCCGCATCGACGGGGTGGTCTACGAGCGCGTGGCGGTGCGCGTGACGGACGCGCGCGAGTACGACGCCGCACGCGCGGCGCTCGAGGCGAAGTACGCCCTCGACCCCGCCGCGCGCGATCCCGAGCGCGAGATCTGGATCTACCGCCTCGACCCGCGCGGCGCGTAGAATGCGGCAATGGAGAAGAAGCTCGGCGACGTCGCGACGAAGCTCCTGTTCGAGAACGACCGCGTGAAGGTCTGGCAGATGGACCTCGCGCCGGGCGAGTCGTCCGACTTCCACGAGCACACCCTCCCCTACGTGCTCTGCGTCGTGGAAGGAGACACGGTCGACGCGGAGTTCGCCGACGGCAAGTCGATGCGCATTCCGGTTCCGCCCGGGACCGTCTACTACGTCGAGCCCGGCGCGCTCGAGACGGCGATCAACCGCAGCAACACACGCTTCCGCGAGTTCCTGATCGAGCTGAAGAAGAGCTGAGCGCCGCGCGCGCTCAGTTCCGCACCGAGAACTCGAAACCGGAAGGGAAGGGCAGCGTCACCGACTGGAAGCCGCTCTTGCCGGACTGCACGTAGGCGAGATACGGCGCGAGCGCGCGCTTGAAGGTGCGCACGTTGTCCGCGAGCACGACCGCGCCGGGCCGCAGCTTCGGTGCGAGCAGCTCGAGCATCGGCAGGTACAGATCCTTCCAGCCGTCGAGCAGGACGAGATCGATCGGCGGCGCCAGGTCGCGCAGGGTCTGCAGGGCGTCGCCGAGGCGGACCTCCGCGTGACCGCCGAGACCCGCTTCCTGGAGGTTTGCCACCGCCTGCTTGTGCTTGCCGGGCTCGAGCTCCGAGCCGATCACACGCCCGTTGCCGTTGTCGCGCGCGGCGGCTGCGGCGTAGATCGTGGACACGCCGAAGGAGGTGCCGAACTCGACGATCCGCCGCGCACCGAGCGAACGTGCGACCAGATAGAGGAACTTCCCCTGCGCCACCGAGAGGGGGATGTACAGGTCCTTCATGCGCCGGCTCGTCTCCGCCGCCGAGGCCTGCTCGCTCGAGAGCATCATCCGCAGCATCGTGGGCAGGCGTCCCAGAATGCGGAACGTGTCGCCGCGCGCGGCGTCGTGAAGGCGTGTCAGCACCGCGCGGACCTTCGGGTCGTCGAGTGAGCTCGGAGCCGGTGCCAGCGAGAGCGCGCGTTCCATCGCGAGATCCTCCAGAGCGGAGTTTACGTCACACGCGTTAGAATCCGGATTCTGGAGGTCGAGCATGCCGGATCGCAAGAAGAACCCCCGCAGCGCACTGATCACGGAGGGCCACGACCGCGCGCCGAACCGCGCGATGCTTCGCGCCGTCGGCTTCGGCGACGCGGACTTCGGCAAGCCGATCGTCGGCGTCGCGAACGGCGAGTCGAACATCACGCCGTGCAACCTCGGGCTCGGCGAGCTCGCGGTTGCGGCGTCGGACGCGATCCGGCGCGCAGGGGGCATGCCGCAGACCTTCGGCACGATCACGATCAGCGACGGAATCTCGATGGGGACCGAGGGCATGAAGTGCTCGCTGGTGTCGCGCGAGGTGATCGCCGATTCGATCGAGACGGTCGCGCGCGGGCAGTGTCACGACGGCGTGATCGCGATCGGTGGCTGCGACAAGAACATGCCCGGCGCGCTGATCGCGCTCGCGCGCCTCGACATCCCCGCGATCTTCGTCTACGGGGGCACGATCAAGCCGGGTCACTACAAGAGCGACGACCTGACGATCGTCTCGGTCTTCGAGGCGGTCGGGGCGCACGGCGCGGGCAAGATGAGCGACACCGACTTCGTCGAGATCGAGCGCCGCGCCTGTCCGGGAAAGGGCTCGTGCGGCGGCATGTACACCGCCAACACCATGTCGAGCGCGATCGAGGCGATGGGCATGAGCCTGCCCGGCAGCTCGACGATGGCCGCGGTGGACGCGGAGAAGCGCGAGAGTGCCGCCGAGTCCGGGCGTGTGCTGATCGACCTGGTCACGGCGGGCCTGACGCCGCGAAAGATCATGACGCGAAAGGCGTTCGAGAACGCGATCGCGGTGGTGATGGCGGTCGGTGGCTCGACCAACGCGGTGCTGCACCTGATGGCGATCGCGCACGCGGCGGAGGTTCCGCTCGCGCTCGACGACTTCGAGCGCATCCGCGCGAACGTCCCCGTGCTCGCCGACCTGAAGCCGAGCGGGAAGTACGTCGCGACGGATCTGCACCGCGTCGGTGGCATTCCGCAGGTGATGAAGATGCTGCTCGCGCGCGGCCTGATCCACGGCGACTGCCTCAGCGTGACCGGCAAGACGATCGCGGAGAATCTGGCCGGCGTTCCGGTCGAACCGCCTTCGGGCCAGGACGTCCTGCGCCCGTTCGGCAAGCCGGTCTACGACGAAGGGCACCTGGCGATCCTGCGCGGAAACCTCGCGCCCGACGGTGCGGTGGCGAAGATCAGCGGCATCGCGGTGAAGGAGATCACCGGTCCCGCACGCGTCTTCGACTCCGAAGAGATCTGCATGAAGGCGATCATGGCCGACGCGATTCGCGCGGGGGACGTGGTCGTGATCCGCTACGAGGGACCCAAGGGCGGCCCCGGAATGCGCGAGATGCTCACGCCCACCTCCGCGCTGATCGGGAAAGGCCTCGGCGGCGCAGTCGGACTTCTCACCGACGGACGTTTCTCCGGCGGTACCTACGGAATGGTCGTCGGCCACGTCTCGCCCGAAGCGTTCGTGGGCGGGCCGATCGCGCTCGTGCGCGAGGGCGACTCGGTCACGATCGACGCGAAGAAGCGGCTCCTGCAGGTGAACGTGTCCGACGCCGAGCTCGCGAAGCGTCGCGCGGCCTGGCAGCAGCCCGCGGCGCGCTACACGCGCGGCGTGCTGGCCAAGTACGCCAAGCTCGTGTCGAGCGCCGCGATCGGCGCGGTGACGGACGCCGACCTTTGAGCTGGATCGTGGTCGCCGGCGCGCTCGGTCTCCTGTCGGTCGCCGCGGGCGCGTTCGGCGCGCACGGGCTGCGCGAATCGGTGACGCCCGAGCGACTCGCCGCCTGGCAGACCGGCGCGCACTACGGGCTGGTGCACAGCGTGGCGATCCTCGCGCTCGCGCTGTACGCGTCGGCGACGGGTCGCGCGGTCGGTCTGCCCGCGGGGCTCTTCACGGCGGGCGTCGTGCTGTTCTCGGGCTCGATCTTCGGCCTGGTCCTCTTCGAGCTGCGCGCGCTCGGGCCCGTGACACCGCTCGGTGGACTCTGTCTGCTCGCGGGCTGGGGCTCGTTGCTTCTGCTCGCGCGCGGGGCGGCGGCGTAGCGCGTCACGCGCCGGTCGCGGCCCCGAGCAGGGCGTTCACGAAGCGCTCGAGCTTCGCGGGCTCGACGCCGGTGAACTTCATCTGAGCGAGCATGTGCGCGGAGCTCACGAGCAGGCGCGCCTCGTCCTCGGCGTCCGCGCGCGTCGAGACCGAGCCGTCGCGCTGGCCGCGGCGCAGCGTGCGCGCGATCACTTCGACGAGCCGTTCCTGCATGCGGATGTAGCGCGGCCAGTACCGACCGCGGATCGCGGTGCTCCAGTCGAGAAAGACGCGCACGCGGTCGGGCTCGGTGTCGACGGCATCGGTGAAGGCGTGTACGTGCGCGTGCAGCACGTCGAGAACGGGCGCTTCGCGCGCGTGGATCTGCTCCGCCATCTCGACCAGGAAGCGCTCGATCTCGCCGAGCACCGCGTCCACGAGCGCGGCGCGCGTCTTGAAATAGAAGAAGACCGTGGCCCCGGACACGCCCGCGCGGCGCGCGATCTCCGTGTGCCGCGCCTCGCCGAGTCCGCGCCGCGCGAAGACCTCGATCGCCACGTGAAGAAGCTGCGCCTTGCGCTCCGGCTGCGGCAGTCGCGCACCGGCGGGTCGTTTCGCCACAGCCTTTCGCGCCGCCGACATTTTTCCATTCTGCACGACGAAACTCTTGTTGACAATATAGTCAACAGCGCACTAGCGTGTTTCGAGCACTCAGCGAAGGGAGTCCACCGTGGCCAAGGCCCAGATCGTTCCCGCGACCGCGCACCCGGTTCCCGCGATCGCACCCGTCGGCGTCGAGAACATCGCTGCCTACGAGCGCGAGTTCGGCGAGAAGGCGACCGCTTGGGCCGCCGTGCTGCAGGAGAACGCCGAGAAGCTGGCGAGCGGCAAGTACTCGCTGCACTGGCTGGACCCGATGGACTCCGGCTGGGGTCGGCGCGCGCGGCCGTCCTCGCGCGGGCTGACCTACGGCGACATCAACCAGCTGCCCCAGAGCGGGGAGATGCCGAAGACGGCGACCTGGCTCAACTTCGCGGCCCGAGGCTCGATCCGCGAGCCGTACCGCGAGCGCATGCCGATCGTCGAGAGCTACACCGTCCTGGATCGGGACGAGCTCTGGGCCGACAACGTCGTCACGCTCTACGAGGAGGCGAAGGCGCGGCAGTGGAACGCCACGCGCGACATTCCGTGGGACGAGCTCGAGCGCCTGCCGGACGATCTCGAGAAGGCGACCTGCCAGCTCTGCACGTTCCTGACCGAGGTCGAGTTCGTCGCCGGCGACTTCCCGTCCAAGTGGATGTGGAGGATCCCGCAGGACTTCCTCGAGGTGAAGAGCTTCCTGTCGTCACAGATCATGGACGAGGCGCGCCACCAGGAAGTGTTCCGAAAGCGCGCGTTCGCGGGCGGGGGGCTGCTGCACTCCGCGCCCGGCTTCGAGTGGGCGCTGAAGGCGATCCTCGACGCGCCCACGCACACCATGGGAACGTTCCTCCTGAACCTGCTCGGCGAGGGCCTGGTGCTGTCGATCTTCCGCTCCGGCGAGTCGATCGCGAAGACGCACGTGGACAAGGAGATCTTCCGCCGCTGCCTCCAGGACGAGGCGCGGCACGTCTCGTACGGCGTGCTCGAGCTCAAGAACTCGCTCGACCACGCGCCGGACCGCCCGGCCGCGATCGAGGAGCTGCACCGCTTCGCCGACGTCGGTGAGCTGGTGATCCTGACCGCGTTCTCGGAGCCGGCACTGGTCGAGCCGCTCGCGGTCCTGCTCGGCGGCGGCCTCGACAAGATCGATCAGGGCATGGAAGGCATGGCCAAGCTCTGGTCGATGTTCATCGCCGAGTACCTGCAGCGCTGCGAGCGCGCGGGCTTCCCGCGCGACGAGCGCTGCAAGATCCCGAAGCAGGCGATCTGGGCGAAGTGA
>CAZMKX010000267.1:0-5666 GCA_964566375.1 uncultured Myxococcales bacterium | reverse complement strand
AGCAGTTCAAGATGCCGGCGCAGTACATGTTCCGGAACATCCCCGGCTTCGAGCCCGGCGCGGACTTCCTGAAGCTCGTCGTCGCCGAGATGGACAAGTACGGAATCGACCGCGCGATGATCGGCGTTGACGTCGGCAACGAGAGCGCGATCCGCGCGCTCGCGGAGTATCCGACGCGCTTCTTCGCGAGCTACGAGGTGAATCCCAACGAGGGCATGGAGGAGGTGCGGAAGATCGTCGCGCTGCACCAGCGCTTCGGGCTGAAGGCGCTCACCGCGTTCCCGTCCGGGCTGTGCCCGCAGGTTCCGATCAACGACAAGCGCTTCTACCCGATCTACGCCAAGGCCGTGGAGCTCGACATTCCGATCTGCGTCTGCTCCGGCGTCCCCGGCCCGCGACTTCCCATGGCGCCTCAGAACGTCGAGCTGATCGACGAGGTGTGCTGGTTCTTTCCCGAGCTCCGCTTCGTCATGCGCCACGGCGCCGAGCCCTGGACCGCGCTGGCCGTGAAGCTGATGCTGAAGTGGCCGAACCTGTACTACTCGACGAGCGCCTTCGCGCCCAAACACTATCCGAAGGACATCGTCGACTACGCCAACACGCGCGGAGCGGACAAGATCCTCTACGCGGGCTACTTCCCGATGGGCCTGTCGCTGGAGCGCATCTTCGCCGACCTTCCGCACGTTCCGTTCAAGGACGCGGTCTGGCCGAAATTCCTGCGCGAGAACGCAGTTCGCGTCTTCAAGCTCTAGACTCGAAGCCCGCCCGTCGAGACTCTCCCGCCAGCGCGCGCCGGTGAGGCTCGGCTTCGCCAGCTCGACGCCAGCTTCGCGGGTGAGAGACTCGGAGGTCGGGCTGCAGTCAGCCTTCAGCCTTCCCACTCGACTGCACCGAAGAACTCAGAACGGGCAGGGGGCCCGCCGATAGGTCAGCGAGCGCAACCACATAGCGCCGAAGACCCCGATGACCCGCGCCTGGCAGAGCTTCACCGCACCGATTCGCGACGACGACCTTCCGGAGCTGTGGAAGCTCTTGACGCGCGGCGGCCGGGCGATGTGCGTCGCCTTCGCGTTCGCGCTCCTTCCGTTCAGCTTCCTCTGCGCCCTCGCCGGGAATCTCGACGTCGAGCGCGCGGTCGCCTTCCACGTGACCGCGCAGGCGGGCGCGTGGACGTGCTGCGGGCTCGCCAAGACGCGCTGGGGCCGCCGAAACGCGTCGGCTCTGCTGTTCACGCTCGTCTCCGTCGTCAACTCCGCGATCCTGCTCGCGGGGGTACAGACGCTGACCGGCGAGAATCCGCTCCGCCCGTTCGCGCTCCTCTCGCCCCTCCTGATGGCGTCGCTCGCGCCGTGGCGGCCCGTCCTGTCCCTGGCGCTCGCGGCGGAGATGGCCGGCGTGTACCTGCTTTCGCTGCGAGTCGCGCCGGACCCGACGAGCGGAAGCGTGCTCGCGGCTCTCGGCGTTGCGCTCATCTCGGGCGCTGCCGGTGCGCTCGCGTGTCAGGGCCACCGCCGCGTCTGGGCATCGCTCGCGGGGGCGCGTGCCGCAGCCGACGAGGCGCGCAATGCGGCGCTCGCGGCCGACCGGGCGAAGTCCGAGTTCCTCGCGAACATGAGCCACGAGATCCGCACGCCGCTGACCGCGATCCTGGGGTTCACCGACGAGCTGATCGACGAAGCGACCCGTTCCGCGAGCGGAGCTGGACCGGATCCGGCGCTGCTCACCGTGAAGCGCAACGGCCATCACCTGCTGGCCGTCGTGAACGACATCCTCGATCTCTCGCGCATCGAGGCCGGCAAGCTCTCCGTCGAGAGCGTCTCCTGCTCGCCGATGCGAATCGTCGCCGACGTCGTCGCGCTGCTGCGTCCGCGCGCCCACGAGAAGCAGCTTCGCCTCGAAACGCGCATTCGCGGCGCGATTCCCGAGGCGATCACTTCCGACCCGACGCGGCTGCACCAGATCCTCGTCAACCTGATCGGGAACGCGATCAAGTTCACCGAGCACGGCGGAATCACGGTCCGGCTGGAGCTTCTGGCGGGCGATGCCGCCGGCGCGGGCCGGCTCGCGATCGACGTCGTCGACACCGGCATCGGTCTCTCGAACGAGGACCAGGCGCGGATCTTCGAGGCCTTCGCGCAGGCGGATGCGTCACTCACGCGGCGCCATGGCGGCACCGGCCTAGGACTCACGATCTCGCGCGCGCTTTCGCGCCTTCTGGGCGGCGATCTGACGGTCGACAGTGCGCCGGGCCGCGGCAGCGTGTTCCGCGCCACCGTGACGACCGGGCCGCTCGACGGTGTGCGCATGCTCGACGCGCAGCCCGAGCCCGAGCCCGTCGCGCGCAAGGCGGCGGCCGCCGAGCCCGCGACCCGCGCGGCGCTGCGGGGTCGCGTGCTGCTCGCCGAGGACGGACCCGACAACCAGGCGCTGATCTCTCTCGTACTGCGGCGCGCGGGTCTCGAGGTCGAGCTGGCGAGCGACGGTCAGATCGCGTTCGAGGCCACGCTCGGCGCCCGCGATCGCGGCGCGCCGTTCGACCTGATCGTGATGGACATGCAGATGCCTCTCATGACGGGCTACGAGGCCGCTGAGGCGCTGCGTCGCGAGGGCTTCAGCATTCCCATTCTCGCGCTCACGGCGCAGGCGATGACCGGTGACCGCGAGAAGTGTCTCGAGGCAGGCTGCAACGAGTACCTCTCCAAGCCGATCGATCGGGTGAGACTCGTCGAGATCGTGCGCGAGTTGCTCGAGAGTTCGAAGCCCGAATCGGCGAGGTCGTGATCGAACGGCTGCGGCGCTTCGTTCGGCCCGTGCCGCCGCAGGCGCTTCCCGACATCCCTCGGACGCTGATCCGCGCGACCCGGGTGGCTTCGGTCCTGCTCGTCACGCTCGGCCCCGCCATCTCGACCGTGCAGATCCTGTGGGGCGACTTCACGGTCGACCGCGTCGTTCCGATGGTGCTCGTCGCGCAGCCTCTGGTCTGGCTCTGCTTCGGACTCACCTACACCGAGTTCGGTCGGCGGAACTCGGAGCTCCTGCTTCTCCTGCTGGTGACGATCGTCAACGTCTTCACCCGCTTCGCCGGAGTCCAGGCCGAGAGCGGCGGGAACCCGTTCTCGATGCTCGCGGTGATCTCGCCTCTCACGATTGCCGCGTTCGCGCCGTGGCGGCCGATCTTCTCCTTCGCCACCGGCGCGACCGTCGCGATGATCTACGCGCTCGCCTTGCTCGTTCCCGGGCAGGGCGAGGACATCGGCGCCCCGCTCGCGATCGCGCTCTCGCTCGCCAGCTCGCTCGTCGCCGCGTTCGCGAGTCAGGGCCAACGAGTCGTGTGGGCGGAGCTGCACCGGGCGCGTCGCGACGCGCAGGCGGCGGCACGGGCGAAGGCGGATTTCCTCGCGACCATAAGCCACGAGCTCCGCACACCCATGACCGCGATCCTGGGCTTCACCGATGCGTTGCTCGGCGACGCCGCGCGCTGCTCGACCTCCTCGCGTGCTTCCTGGAGAAGCGCGTGGACTGACCGGGCCGGAGCTGGAGGGCGCGCGCTCGCGTATGATCGCGCGCGGAGGTGTCGATGCGCCGTTTCGAGTCCAAGTGCGTGCTGATCACGGGTGCCGCGAGCGGGATCGGGCGCGCGACAGCGGAGCGATTGGCCGGGGAGGGCGCATCGCTCACCCTGCTGGACGTGCAGGCGTCGGGATTGGAGGAGACGGCGAAGCGCGCGGCCGAGCTCGGCGCAACGGTAGAGACGCGCCTCTGCGACGTTTCGGACCCCGACGCCGCACGCGCCGCGGTGGAAGCGTCGGTGCAGCGTTTCGGACGTCTCGATGCGCTCTGCAACATCGCGGGCATCCTCCATTTCGACCACACCCACGAGCTCTCGCACGCGACCTGGCGGCGGATCCTGGCGGTGAACCTCGACGGCACATTCTTCACGTGCCAGGCGGCGCTCCCGCACCTGCTCGCGTCGCGCGGGAACATCGTCAACATGTCGTCCACCGCGGCGCTCGCCGGCCATCCATGGACGGCGGCGTATTCGGCCTCGAAGGGGGGCGTGCTGGCGCTCACCTACACGCTCGCGATCGAGTACTGCGGCCAGGGTCTGCGCGCGAACGCCGTCTGCCCGGGCTCGGTCCAGACCCCCATCCACTCCGTGTTCAAGCTGCCCGCGGGTGCGGACCGCAAGCTCCTGTACCGGATCATGCCGCCCGACGGGGTGTTCCGCGGCCCGGAGGCCGCCGCGGCCGCGGTCGCGTTCCTCGCCTCGGAAGACGCCGCGCACATCAACGGGACCGAGATCCGGGTCGACGGCGGAACGCTCTCCTGATTTAGAACACGTTCCAATCTGCCGGAAAACGTGGCATGATCCGGGCTCCGCAGTCCGGGGAGGTGCCATGCAGAAGGCGAAGACGCGCGAGTTCCCGTTCCCGCTTCCGAACGGGTGGTTCACCGTCGGCTACGCGAGCGACGTGAAGCCGGGTCAGGTCGTGCCGCTGCACTACTTCGGAACGGACCTCGTTCTGTACCGGAGCGAGTCGGGTCAGGCGCGTGTGCTCGACGCGTACTGTCCGCACCTGGGCGCGAATCTCGGCCGCGGCGGAAGGATCGAGGGCGACACGATCCGGTGTCCCTTCCACGGCTGGCGCTTCGGCGGGGACGGGGCCTGTGTCGAGATTCCCTACGCGCAGCGCATTCCGCCGAAGGCCCGCCTGGCGGCGTGGCCGCTGGTCGAGCGCAACGGCGCGATCTGGATCTGGCGCCACGCGGAGGGCAAGCCTCCGTCGTGGGAGGTGCCCGAGATCCCCGAGTTCTCGGACGCAGACTGGACCGAGCCCGATCTGTACCGCTGGAAGGTCCGAACGCGGAACCAGGAGATGGCCGAGAACGCCGTCGACCGCGCACACTTCCGCTTCGTGCACGGCACGATGAACGTGCCCGACTCCCAGGTCACCGTCGACGGCGTCTGGCGCCGCTCGCTCAACCTGTCGAAGATGATGACGCCGCGCGGGCCGGTCGATGGCTGCATCGACGCGAACTCGTTCGGCTTCGGCTGCGGCTACACGCGCTTCACGGGCATCTGCGAGACGGTGTTGATGGCGTCGACGACGCCGATCGACGACGAGGCGTGCGACATCCGCTTCGCCTTCACGCAGCGCAAGGAGAATGGCCAGAAGCCCGTCGGCGGAGTCGGCGCGGCGATCATCCGCGACATCGTGAAGCAGCTGAACGAGGACATCCCGATCTGGGAGAACAAGAAGTACCTCGACCGGCCGATCCTGTGTGACGGGGACGGACCGATCGCGGAGTTCCGGCGCTGGAGCCAGCAGTTCTACTCGCCGCAGAGCGGCAGCGCGGACTGAGCGTCTACAGGTCGGGCAGCGAGAGCGGGAAGTTCGTCGCCTCCGTCCCGCCGTCGACCTCGATGATCTTCCCGGTGACCCAGCCGCCCGCGTCGGAGGCGAGCCAGAGCGCGGCGGCGGCGATGTCCCCGGGGTTGCCGACGCGACGCATCGGCGTCAGCGCCTCCAGCTTCTCGCGCATGCCCTCGGCCGCGAGAAACGGCGCGAGCGCCGAAGTATCCACCGCGCCGACGCTGATCGCGTTCACCCGCACGCGCGGCGCGAGCTCGTTCGCGAGCAGCCGTGTCAGGTGCGAGAGCGCGG
>CAZMKX010000266.1:0-5672 GCA_964566375.1 uncultured Myxococcales bacterium | reverse complement strand
AGAGGTCGGTGGCCGTCTTCAGCTCCGGCAGGAGGACGGTCGGGTCCGTGCGCGATACGTCCGCGCCGGCTCGGCGAAGGTCCGCGACGACGTCGCGATGCCCTTCGCGCGCAGCGCGCTCGAGCGCGGTCTGCCCCGCGGCGTCGGCCGCGTCGACATCCGCGCCGCTCTCGATCAGGGCGCGCACGGTCTCGTCGCGTCCCTTCTCGGCCGCGAGAAGCAGGGCCGTCTTGCCTTCCGCGGAGCGCGCGTTCACGTCCGCGCCCTTGGCCAGAAGCGCCGAGATCAGTGTCGACGTCGTCGGCCGACCGATCTCGTCGCCCGGTCCCGCGAGCACGCCCGGCGACGGGTCGCGGATCTCGCGCTCCTGTGCCTCGAGCGCGGCCAGGAGGTTCGCGATGTCGCTCCGCTTGGCGGCTTGCGCGAGGTCCCGCGCGGTCTTGTTCGCATCGTCGACCGCGTTCGCATCGGCACCGGACGCGAGCAGCGCGCCAACGGTGTAGGTGCGGCCAGCGGCGGCGGCATACATGAGCGCGGTAGAGCCGTCGCTCGCGCGCTCGTTCACGCGCGCGCCGGACTTCAGGAGCAGATCCGCGCAGCGCGTCTTTCCCTTGAGCGCGGCGAGCATGAGCGGTGTCTGACCGTCCTCGCTGCGCGCGTTGGCATCGGCCTCGTGCTCGAGCAGCAGGCGCACGAGCGGAACTCGGCCTTCGGAGGCGGCAAAGTGGAGCGCGGTCAGGCCGGAGGTGTTCTTCACCTCGGGCTTCACGCCCTTGGTGAGGAGGAGCTGCGCGATCTCGAGACGGCCGCGCGCGCTGGCCTGCATGAGCGCGGTGAAGCCCTTCATGTCGGCGGCGTTGGGGTTCGCACCGGCGTCGATCAGGAGCGTCGCGATCGGCAGCGAGCCGACCTGTGCAGCCAGAATCAGCGGCGTCGCGCCGTCCGCGCCCCGGGTTTCGACCGGAGCGCCGGCGGCAAGCGCCGCGCGCGCCGCGGCGACGTTTCGGGTGCGGATCGCAGAGAGCAGCTTCGCGCCTGGCTGGGAGGCGCTCGCCTCCTGCGCGACCTCGGCTGCCTCGACTGCTGATCCCGCACTAGCCGCAATCAGGACGAGAGAGAGCAGCAGTCGGAACATATCTCCATCAGTTCGGCCGAGCCCTGCGCATCCGCGCGAGAGCTCCCAGCGCAAGTCCAACAAGAGCCGCCGCACCTGGTTCGGGAACCGCCGTGATCGCCGAAGCGCTCACGATGAAGTCGTTGAAGTCGCCGTCGTTCCCCGCACCCGTTCCGGTTTCCCATGCGAGCAGGAACTGATCGGGAAGGAAGAGCGCGGGATCGAGCCCGGGGAGCCCGAGCTGCGACTCGCCGTTGCCCTGGTAGGCCTTCATGTACTGCGCGCCGCCCGCGTTCAGGTCGTTCTGGCTGTACAGGAAGACGATGTTCTTCTGGGCATCCCGGACCTTGAGAAAGAAGCCGAACGGGCCGTCGAAGCCGGGATGGGTCTCTTGGCTGACGCCGTTGTCGACGGTGATCGAGCCGTCGAGATTGAACGAGACGGAGATCGTGTCGGACGGGTTCCACCCCGACGTGAGCATGTAGACCTTGTCGTCGATGTTCTCGGGATCGTAGATCCCGAAGGCCGGGCGCTCGTCGATCGCGGACGGCTTGAAGACGATCTGCATGACCGCCGGCGACGAGGCGTCGTTGAACAGCTGCGCGCCCGACGGCGCGTTCGCGTCGATCGGCGGACCGGAAACGACGAGGTCGTCGAGCAGATCCTGGAGCGGCGGCGCTTCGACCGGCGGGGGCGTCGGGATCTTCCCTCCACCGTCCGTCAGCGTAACCGCCCCGGCGCTTCCGGCGCAGAGCACGGTCAGCACCAGACTCATCGATCGGGCGAATCGGATCATTTCGATCTCGTTCCTCTCCGCATCGGGAATTGCCGACCGGACGGTTAGGTTGAGGCAGTCTACCCTGCGTAGGACTTGGCCTACAAGCACCAAGTGGGCTTCGTTGCCTCTCGTGTTGATCGTGGCACGTCAGTTCGTTTCGTGACGGACTTTGTGCCGGGATGGCGCTGAATTCAACGCCGGAACGGTGAAGATCGCCCGTCGATTGCGTGTGCGAGTCGCCACATCCGGAGCACCGGCTTTCGCCAGGGGGACGGCTTGTCGAGGGCCCGCTCGTGGGCGAACGTCAGGCGATGAAGATCTCGATCCAGTACTGCGTTCGCTGAAACTACCTGCCCAAGGCCACCAGTCTGGCGGCCGCAATTCTGGCGCAGAAGGGCGTGCAAGCCACCCTCGTCAAAGGCGATGACGGCGTTTTCGAGGTGACCGTGGACGGCCGCCTGATCTTCTCGAAGAAGGCCTCGGGCCGCTTCCCGAGCGACGAAGAGGTCCTCGCGCAGCTCGGCTAGGCCGGGCGGGGCCGTCCGCTCAGTCGCGGTCGACGAGGACCGCAACCAGGCCGAAGATCACCGGGATGAAGAGCACGCCGCAGGTGGCGGCGAACATGTACATCAGGTGGAAGGCGTTCTGTTCCATCGGGATTCCCCTCTTTGTGTCCTAGATGTCCCAGCGGTCGCCGGCATAGAGAAGCTCCTCGAGTGAGCCCTCGCCGCGGGCGGCGATCGCCGCTCGGTTCTGCGCGATCGTCTGATCGTCGAAGGTCGCCTCGGAGACCGCGCGAAGCACCCCGATCGGCGTCGGGAACTCGGGCGGCGTGCAGCGGGCGAGCAGCATCGCGAGGCCCGGGTCGGGATTCGCCTCGTCGTGGACGACTTCGACGCCGCCGTCCGACTCGCCCACCTTGCCCACGTACAGGCGCATGCGCGCGGTGTCGAGCTTCACGCACGACTCCGAGCTCTTGCCGAACACCAGCGGCTTGCCCTGCTCGAGCTCGAGCAGGTGCTCGGACTTGGTCTTGCGGTCCTTCAGCTCGTCGAATGCGCCGTCGTTGAAGACCGGGCAGTTCTGGTAGATCTCGAGAAAGGCGGTTCCCTTGTGCGCCGCCATGCGCGCGATCATCTCCTGCAGGTGCTGAACTTCGGTGTCGACCGCGCGCGCCACGAAGGTGGCCTCGGCGCCGAGCGCGAGCGAGAGCGTGCGGAACGGCCGGGCCACCGCGCCGTCCGGCGACGATTTGGTCTTCATGCCGATCTCGGACGTCGGCGAGTACTGGCCCTTCGTGAGCCCGTAGACCTTGTTGTTGAAGAGCAGGACCTTGAGATCCACGTTTCGCCGCAGCATGTGGATGATGTGGTTCCCGCCGATCGAGAGCGCGTCGCCATCGCCCGTGACGACCCAGATCGACAGATCCGGACGCGCGAGCTTGAGCCCCGTCGCGATCGCCGGAGCGCGGCCGTGGATCGTGTGGAAGCCGAAGGTGTCCATGTAGTACGGGAAGCGCGAGCTGCAGCCGATGCCCGAGATGAAGACGATCTTCTCCTTGGGGATGCCGAGCTCCGGCATCACCTTCTGCATCTGCGCCAGGATCGCGTAGTCCCCGCAGCCGGGACACCAGCGCACCGCCTGATCGGTCTCGAAGTCCTTCTTCGACAGCTTCGGATGATCGTGCACGTGGCCGTTCTGCGAAGCGCTCATGAGTGCATCTCCCGCGAAGCGCCCGCCGGCAGGAGGACCCGCACGGCTTCGACGACCTCGCGCACCTTGAAGGGCTTGCCCTGGACCTTGTTCAACCCGCGCGCGTCGACCAGGAACTTGTCGCGCAGGATGGAGCGCAGCTGGCCGCGGTTCAGCTCCGCGACGACCACGCGTCGGTACCGCGCGAGCAGGTCGCCGACGTTCGACTGCAGCGGGTTCAGGTAGCGCAGGTGCAGGTGGCCGACGGCGTGCCCTTCCTTCTGAAGCTGAAGCGTCGCTTGTCGGAGCGAGCCATAGGTACCGCCCCAGCCGACGAGCAGGACGTCGCCGCGCTCCGGACCATCGATCACGGCTTTGGGCAGGCGATCGGCGATCTTGTCGATCTTCGCCTGGCGCGTGCGGACCATGTGCTCGTGGTTGTCGGGGTCGTAGGAGATGTTCCCGGTGACGTCCTCCTTCTCGATCCCGCCGATGCGGTGCTCGAGACCGGGGGTCCCCGGAATCGCCCAGGGGCGAACCAGACGCGAATCGCGAAGGAACGGCGCGAAGCCCTCGGGATCGGTTCGGAATCCCGGCTTGATCTCAACCAGATCCTCCACCTTCGGCAGGCGCCACGGCTCGGCCCCGTTCGCGAGCGAGCCATCCGAGAGGTACGCCACCGGGCACATGTGCTCGATCGCGAGCCGCGCGGCCTCGATGGCGTAGTCGAAACACTCCGCCGGGGTTGCCGGCGCGACCACCGCGATCGGGCTCTCGCCGTTGCGCCCGACGATCGCCTGCAGCAGGTCGGCCTGCTCGGTCTTGGTGGGCATACCCGTCGACGGCCCGGCGCGCTGCACGTTCACGATCACGAGCGGCAGCTCGACGGCCACCGCGAGGCCGATCGCCTCCTGCTTCAGGGCGAAGCCGGGGCCCGAAGTTCCCGTCACGCCGATGGAGCCGCCGAACGAAGCGCCGATCGCCGCTGCGACCGCCGCGATCTCGTCCTCGGCTTGAAAGGTCGACACCCCGTAGCGCGCATAGCTCGCCAGGTTGTGCAGCACGTCGGACGCGGGCGTGATCGGATAGCTCGCGTAGAGGAGCGGCAGTCCCGCGAGCTTGCTCGCCGCGACGAGCCCCAGCGCCGTCGCCTCGTTGCCCGTGATGTTCCGGTAGTGACCCGGACCGAGCTTCGCGGGCGGAACGCGGTACGTCGAATCGAAGAGCTCGAGCGTCTCACCCAGGTGGTAGCCGGCCTCGAAGACCTTCACGTTCGCTTCACCGAACGCCGGGTTCTTGGTGAACTTCTTGCGGATCGAGTCGATCTCGCGCGCGGGCTCGCGGTCGTAGAGCCAGAAGAGCAGACCGAGCGCGAAGAAGTTCTGCGTGCGCGAGACTTCCTTCGTCGACAGCCCCGCGCCCTGCAGCGCGGCCGTCACGTGCTTGCCGAAGTCGATCGGCACGACGCGGTAGCCCGCGACGCTGCCGTCCTCGAGCGGATTCGACGTGTAGCCCGCGAGCTCGAGGTTCTTCGCCTTGAACGCGCCGGTGTTGACGATCAGAAGGCCGCCGCGCTCGAGGTCCGGAAGGTTCGTGCGCAGCGCCGCTGGGTTCATCGCGACGAGCACCTCGGGCGCGTCGCCCGCGGTGAAGATCTCGTTGGAGGAGAACTGCAGCTGGAAGCCCGAGACGCCGGCGAGCGAGCCCGCGGGCGCGCGGATCTCGGCGGGGAAATCCGGAAACGTGGCGATGTCGTTTCCATAGAGCGCCGCGGTGCGCGTGAACTCCGTGCCGGTGAGCTGCATGCCGTCGCCGGAATCACCCGCGAAGCGGATCGTCACCGAATCCAGCTTCTTGATCGGCCGTACCCGGCCTGTCGCGCTCTCGTCCGAATGCCCGTCCGCGTTTCCGTTCTGCTCTGCCATCAGCGCTGCCGTGCGACTCCCTGCCCCCGGATGGGGACGTGATGATACCCACGGACGGTCGGCCCACAACGGGCCGCGGGACCACGGCTTGAGGCGGCAGGCTGCCGACGTGTAGAGTGCGCCGCGAGTTCCACGAAGGGGTCCAAAGGTGCGCGAAGTCTAC
>CAZMKX010000265.1:0-5709 GCA_964566375.1 uncultured Myxococcales bacterium | reverse complement strand
CATGATCCGGCTCGCGCGCAGCTCGCCGCGGCGGTGGATCACGTGCACGGTCGTGCCGAAGCGGGTGAGGAAGAGCGCCTCCTCCATGGCCGTATCGCCGCCGCCGACGACCGCGATCTCCTTGCCTCGGTACAGCGCGCCGTCGCAGGTGGCGCAGGCCGAGACGCCGCGGTTCATGTACTTCTGCTCCGACGGAAGTCCGATCCACTTCGCCGAGGCGCCGGTCGCCACGATCACGGCGTCGGCCTCGAAGCGCAGGGTGTCGGTCTCGATCGCGAACGGGCGCCGCGAGAAGTCGATCGCGATCGCGTCCTCGAACACGACCCGCGTCCCGAAGCGCTCCGCCTGCTTCTGGAACAGCTCCATCAGCTCGGGGCCGGCGACGCCTTCCGGGAAGCCCGGGTAGTTCTCGACGTCGGTCGTGATCATCAGCTGGCCGCCGAAGGCCGTTCCGGCCACGACCACGGGTGCGAGCTCCGCGCGCGCGGCGTAGATCGCCGCCGTGTAGCCCGCGGGACCGCTGCCGATGATCACCAGCTTCTGGCGCTCGAGCGGCTTCATCGGTCGAACCGGATCTCGCGGATCTCGTACTCGCGCTTGCCCGCCGGAACCACGACTTGCACCTGGTCTTCCACTTCCTTGCCGATCAGCGCGCGGGCGACCGGGCTCGTCACCGAGAGCAGGCCCTTGGACACGTCCGCCTCGTCTTCGCCCACGATCCGATAGGTGACCGCATCCCCCGAGACCAGGTCCTCGAGCACCACGGTGGAGCCGAAGCGGACCTTGTCGGGCGGCTGGCCGGACATGTCGACGACCTCGGCGCGCGCCAGGCGGTCCTCGATCTGGCGGATCCGCGCCTCGATCATGCCCTGCTTGTCCTTGGCGGCGTCGTACTCGGCGTTCTCCGAGATGTCGCCATGCTCGCGCGCTCGGCGGATCGCCTCGGAGGTCGCGGGACGCTCCACGGACTTCAGGCGGCGGAGCTCCTCCGTCAGCATCTCGTGCCCCTGCGGGGTCATGTGGACTTTGGCCAAGCGCAAGCTCCCTGCCGGCCAAGGTTGGGTCGCCGGGAAACGGCTGTCAACGCGAGCCGGGCGTTCCCGCTGGCGACGGGGCGCTGTAGACTGCGGCTCCCGCGCCACAGGAGTAGTGATCTTGCCGATGCCCATCGCTCGCCCCCTCGCCGTCCGTTTGCTGGTCCTCGCGCTCTCGGCGGGAATGCTCGCCTGTGGATCGGAAACCAAGACGGCCTCGAGCGATCTGCCGGTGATCCGCGCGCTGCGATTCGCGGGTGTCGACCTCGAGTACGCGCTCGAGCGGATCGCCGCCGAGGCCGGCCTTCCGATCGCACTCGACGAGATCAACCCGAAGGACATGAGCCCGGATCTCGGGCTCTACCGCGTCGACCTCGACCTGCCCGCAGGCCCGGTCGACAGCTCGCTGCGGGCGCTGAAGGCGGGGGTCGGCGGCTTCGACTTCCAGATCGTGGACGGGGTGATCTACGTGCGCAGCCAGCTCTCGCTCGATGCGAAGACCCCGATCGACCTGCCCCTTCTGCCGGCGAAGGAGTTCAAGGGCACGATCGACGACCTGGTGAAGCACATCCTGGCGAGCGTCCCGACCAGCTTCGTGAACGTGGAGCGCGTGGTCGGCGGGCCGGAGTCGCCCGTGGTCGAGTTCGAGATTCCGGACAAGTCGAGCGTCAAGGACGCCTTCCTGCAGTACGCGCGCGCCTCGAAGCTCGGCTGGAAGCTGAAGCGCGCGGGCTTCGTCGTCGACGACGCGAACCACGGCAAGGCGATCGTCGGCACCTCGGTCGAGCTGCGCCGCCCGCGCGTGTCGGTGTCGCGGCTGCCGCAGGTCTTCAACAAGGAGTCGACGATCGAGGCGCTCGCGGTGGCTTCTGCGCGCCTGAAGACGCCCATGCTCGTCTTCGACCGCTCGGTCCTGATGACCCAGCGGGGCTATCTGAACCTGTCCATCCAGGTCGACACGCCGCTGCCGCTGAAGGAGACACTCGACGATCTGGGTGACTCCGGCTGGGGGCCCGAGGTCTGGCACTTCAAGTGGCGGATGGACGACGGCGTGCCGGTGATCGAAAGCCGCCACTTCCTCAACGTGCTGGCGGGCCGCGACATCTTCCGCGCGGAGCTGCTCGCGGGCGAGTTCGAGGGCAGCCTCGCGGAGCTCGCGCGCTGGATCAATGCGCACCTCAGGAACCCTTCCGGCGAGATCCTGATGGGCGGCGAGATCGTCGAGGGTCAGCCGCGAGGGAAGTTCACCGTCCCCTCGGGAATGACGGTGACGCAGGCGCTGATCGCGTTCACGAAGTCGTCGCAGGTCTCTCCCTACGTCACGCTCCTCGATCTGCTCAATCCGCTGAGCGGGCAACAGGTCACGCACCCGCACGCGTGGAAGGGTGCGTACATCCAGGACCTGGCGGACTGGTTGCCGTCCGCGACCGGTGCCGCCCAGCTCCCGCCGAGCTGAGACGCCTCGCCGAAGCTAGGTCAGCCGCTCTTCGAGGACTCGGATGATGTATCCGATGATCAGGAGATTCGGCAGCCGACCGCGCACGTCGTCGAGCTCGAGGCCCTTTCCCGCGCAGTCCTCGGCGAACTGATCCGCGTAGGACGCGAAGAACTCGAGCATGTCCATGCTCACGTTCTTCGCGAGCATCGTGTTGATGTCCGCGGAGTCGAGATCGTCGAACATCTCGGTGAACTCGATCGCGATCTCTCGTCCCGTCATCTGCTGGCGTCCCTCTACCGTCGAGCGCGGCGATCATGCCAGCGCGGAAACGCTCGCGTCAACGCGCTTTCCCGCGAAAATGCGCGTGCACAGGCACGCTTCGCGCAAGTGCGCGCGAGTTGCACCGGCGCGTTCCGCGCAACATCGCGCCTACAGGCTCGGCGTGTCTCGGGTTTCGCGCGCGGGCGCGGGCGCGTCGATCTCCAGCGCGTTTTCGTCGTCGGGAATCGGGATCTCGGGCTCGAGCAGGGACTCGCGCACGAGCACCGGCGCTCCCGTGCGCAACGCGACCGCGATCGCGTCGCTCGGGCGCGCGTCGATTCGCAGCTCGCGCCCGTTGAGATCGACTTCGATCACCGCGTAGTACGTTCCGTCGCGAAGCTCCGTCACGAGCGTGCGGCGTACCCGCCCGTCGACGCGCAGCAGCAGGTCCTTCACGAGGTCGTGCGGGTTCGGTCGGAGCACGGGCTCGCGGTCGATGGCGCTCGCGATCGAGCGGGCTTCGAACTCGCCGACCCAGATCCGCAGCACGCGTCCGTCGGCGCCGTCTTCGACCAGCTCGACGAACGGGGTCGACGTGCGCGGATCGACCTCCACTCCCGCGACGTGCACGCTGCGAAGGTCCGGATCCGCGCTGCTCGGCGCGCACGCAAGCGCGAGCGGAATCAGCAGAGCGAGCGAGGAAAGTCGCGACCGGGTCGAGCCGGACGAGCTGCGCACGACGACGCCTCCGAAATCCACCCCCGACCCGCCCAACGTATCACAGTGCGGGCGCGTGGTAGGAGGCGATCCCGGCTTCGGTGTAAGCTCGGCGCGATGTCTGCGCCGAAGCCGAAGTGCGCGCTGGTCCTGGGCGCGATCACACGCGATTGGGTGCGCGGCGGTGGCGTCGAGCCCGGCGGCGTGGTGCACTACGGAGGACGCGCGTTCGCGGCCCTCGGCGCGCAGACGCGCGTCGTCACGCGCGTGAACGAGGTGGACGCCGCCGATCTGCTCGCGCCGCTCGTCGCTGCGGGCGTCGAGGTGCGAGCGCTGCCGAGCCGCATGACCACGACCTACGCGAACGACTACCGCGGCTCCGAGGACCAGCACGAGCTGCTCGCCGCGTCCGACCCGATCGGCCCGGACGACATCCCCGAAGCCTGGCGTACGGCCGACGCGATCCAGCTCGGACCGCTGCACCGGCGCGACATCCTGCCGCAGACGCTGTCGAGGCTCGTGGGGCTGATCGGCATCGATCTGCAAGGTCTCGTCCGGCTCGCCGACGCGGACGCCACGCGTCTCGCCCCGAACCCGGAGCTCCGCGCGTACCTGCGGCACGTCTCGGTCGCGAAGGCGAGCGAGGAGGAGCTCGCGGTCCTGCTCGAGGGGCGCAGCTTCGAAGCGTTCCGGCGCGACTTCGACCTGGCCGAGCTGCTGCTGACCCGCGGCGAGCGCGGCGCGCTTGTTGTGACACCGGACGGTGTCGAAGAGGTTCCCGCCGCGCGCGCCGAGCGCCGCTATCCGATCGGCGCCGGCGACGTGTTCCTGGCCGCGTATCTGTTCGCGCGCGCGAGCGGGCGCGGTCCGGCGGAGGCCGCGCACTTCGCCGCGCGCACCAGCGCGACGCAGGTCGAGCACGGGAAGATCGCCCCGTGAAGCTCCGCCTGCTCGCGCTTCTTCTCGTCGCGTCCGCGTTCGGTGGCTGCATCGGAACGATCAGCCTCGACCCCAAGCCCGTCGTCGAGCCGATCACGCCCGTGCCCGATCGCTTCAAGGCCGATCACGCGCCGGAGCTCGTGCCCTCGCCGGTCGAAGGTTGCCAGGCCGCGCCTTCGCTCGACCCGAACCTGTACTACTGCGAGAAGGAAGAGCACTGGTACCGCTTCGCTCTGAATCGCTGGTATCTCGCGTTCGCCTGGGACGGGAACTGGTTCCCCGCGAGCGGAACCGAGCTGCCGCGCGGGCTGGCCAAGGTCGCGGTCGCACCCGAGAAGCAGGCCGAAACCCAGAAGACGCGCGAGGAGCGGTTGAAGGAGCTCGAACGCAAGCTCGAGGAGCTCGAGGAATCACAGCCCGAGCAGAAGTCTCCGTAGCTCGTCGACGCTCGCGGCGAGAGAGGTCGGCGCGGCGGCCTCCAGCTCTTCACGCGTGCCGTAGCCGTACGTGACCGCGATCGCGTCGATGCCGTTCGCGCGCGCACCCTCCACGTCATGCATGCGATCGCCCACCATCACGACGCCCTCGGGCGGATGCGACGCGACGCCGGCGAGCGCGTGCGCGACCACCTCGCTCTTCTCGACGCGCTGTCCGTCGAGGAAGCTGCCGACGACCAGATCGAAGTGCTTGGCGAGGTCGAAGTGATCGAGGATGCGCTGCGCGAACACGGTCGGCTTCGAGGTGGCGAGGCCGATGCGCACCTCGGCGCGGCGCAGGTCGCGCAGCAGGCCGGGAATCCCCTCGTAGACCTCGTTCTCGTACAGGCCCTGCTGCGAGAAGTACTCCCGGTAGTCCTCCACGGCGCGGCGCGCCTGGCCCGTATCGAAGCCGAAGGTCTGCCTGAACGACTGCTCGAGCGGCGGACCGATGAATGGCTCGAGTGCGTCCGCGTCGGGCGGCTCGATGCCGTGCTTGCGAAGCGCGTACTGGATCGAGCGTGTGATGCCGAGCTTCGGGTCGGTGAGCGTGCCGTCCAGGTCGAAGAGCACCGCGCGCCAGCGCGACGCTTGTGCCGCCGGCCCGCCGCTCACTTCGCGGCCTCGGTGATCTCGATCATGCGCTCGAGCGCCTTGCGCGCGTCGCGCGCGATTCGCGCCTGCCCGGTTTCGTCGAGCCGCTCGCGCGTGCCGCTGATCTCGTCGACCATGTCGCCGGGCAGCACGCGGTTCAGGTCGGGCGCCTTCCCCTGCGCGAGCAGGTCGAGAAGCGCGACGAGGTGCGGCGGGTCGTTCCGCGACATGGTCGCGCAGCCGCAGCCGG
>CAZMKX010000264.1:0-5715 GCA_964566375.1 uncultured Myxococcales bacterium | reverse complement strand
CGCACGCGCGCGTCGACCGCGCGCAGCCGCGGCACGAGCCCCATCCGGTTCGCGACCTGGATCGCGAGCCCCGGGCGCGCGTTCAGCTCGAGGATCAGCGGGCCGTGGTGCGCGTCGACGACGACGTCCGCGCCGACGTAGCCCAGGCCCGTCTGGTCGCTCGCGCGCACCGCGATCTCGAGCGCGCGCGCGAACTGCGGGATCGGCCGGCCGACCACCGGCTCGTTCGTGTCGGGGTGGATCGGCACGGGCTTCCCGCCGAGCACCGCGTGATTGGTGAGCCCCGTGTCGATCTCGATCCCGGCGCCGACCGCGCCCTGGTGCAGGTTCGCGCGCCCGCGCGAGCGCCGCGTGGGCAGGCGCGTCATCGACATCACCGGCACGCCGCGATAGACGATCACGCGGATGTCGGGCACGCCCTCCATCGAGATCGCCGCCATCTCCGGGTGCACTTCGAGCCGCTCCTCGGCGAACGCCACGTCGGGCTGACCGCCGAGCGCGTACGCGCCCGAGATGATGCTCGCCGAGTGGTAGAAGAGCGCGCGCCGGTCGATCCAGTTCCCACCGGGCCGGCGGAACCACTCGCCGTCGCGCTCGAGCACGACCAGGATGCCGTTGCCCATCGCGCCGTGCGCCGGCTTGATCACGAACGACGAGTACGCGTCGAGCTCGCGCAGCATTCCGCGTACCTCGGAGTGGAGCCGCGCCACCGCGAGCACGGGCGCCGTCGCGATGCCCGCCTCGCGCAGCAGCCGCTTGGTCTCGAGCTTGTCGTCCACGCGCGGGTAGAAGCGGCGCGGGTTCCAGCGCATCGTGAACACCGAGTTGCGCTGGTTCATGCCCAGCACACCGGCCGCGTGCAGGCGGCTCGCGATGCTCACGGCGCGCCCTCTTCGGGCGGGCGCGCGAACGCGCGGAAGCGCCACAGCTCCGCCAGCCGGTAGCCGGTGTAGCCGCCGATCACGATCAGCACGCCCATCACCGAGATCACGAGCTCGGGAAAGCCGAACATCAGGTGCTCGAGCATCTTCCAGCGGAATGCCGGATAGATGCACACCGCGATCAGCGTCGACGACGCGAGCCGCTGCACCGCGGCGGTCACGCCCTCTTCGGCGCTCGTGATCGAGAAGCGCTCGATCAGCATCGTCAGGATCACGACCGGGAAGAGGACGCTCGCGAACAGGTCCTTCACTTCGTAGGTGCGGCCGAGCAGCGACTGCGCGGTGATCGCGAGCACGACCACGCACAGGAGCACGCCGAGCCGCGGCACGAGCAGAAGCTGAAGCCGGTCGAGAAAGAGCCGCGACAGGATGCCGAGCGCGATCACCGAGCCGATCAGCGACAGGCCGAGCGAGAGCGACAGCTCGCGCAGCGCAAGCGCGATGAGCAGCGGCATGAACGTGCCGAACGTGCGCAGACCCACCAGGTTTCGGAACACCGCGATGATCAGCGCGCCGAGCGGAAGGATCAGCAGGATGCGCAGCGCCGCCTGCGAGCCGACCGGCAGCCGCCACAGCGACACCGCCGCGAGCAGCGGATTCGTCGGCACCATGAACGACGCGACCTCCTGCTGCGCGAGCGCCTCGCGCAAGACGCGGAAGCGCGACGAGACCGCGTCGAGCCCGGTCTGGTCGATCAGCGTCGCGCTGCCCGTCTTCAGCAGCAGGAGATCCGGCGGGCGCGCGCCGAAGAAGCCCAGGTTCGGCGACAGCGGAATCCAGCGTCCGCCGACCCAGCCCTCGGCCCACACGGTCTCGCGCGCGTCCTTGTTCGCGCGCAGCCGCAGACCGGCGGCGAGCCGCGCGGGGAAGCCCGCGGCGCGCAGCATCGAGACGAGCAGCCGCGACTTCCCGAGCGGGCTGCCCTCGCTCGCCGAGAGCGTGAGCAGCGCGTCGTCGCTTCCCGTCGGCGCGGTCAGGATCTCGTCCGTCACGTAGCCGAGCAGGCTGCGCATCTGGCCGAGCGGATCGCTCGGCGCGGGCGGCGCAATGCTCGAGACGATCTCGCGAATCTCGGGCGAGTCCGACGGGAAGCGCGCGGTCGGCTTGGTGTAGCTGTCGACGATCTCCTTCGGCGGCTTGCCCGAGAAGTCGGTCGGCAACGGCAGCGGCTGGTCCGCGAGCTGAACCCGGAACGCGTACGACACGCTGTGGACGCCGTCGAACTTCCCGCTCCACACGCCGGTGCGCTGCGCGCGCTCGGTGCGGATCGTGAAGACCAGGCGATCGGCGGTCTCGCGCTCGTCGAAGACCTCCTGCTCGGGATCGGAGGTCGGCAGCGCCGCGCGCACGCTGCCGCGCTGACCGGAGCCGCGCGCCTCGAGCTCGAGCTCGACGCGCCACAGGTTCTCGACGTTCGACGGCAGCACCGGGAGCTGCAGCACCACCGTCTTCCAGGCGAAGATCGAAAGACCGAGCGCCACGAGCAGGCTGCCCGCGATGGCGGCGGCGCGATTCATGCGTCGACTCGCGTGCTAATCGGGCCGCTCCGCGAGCTCGACGGAGTCCGACGCCGCACCCTCGTCGACGCTGGGCAGGTCCGGAGCGGCGGGGGCGCTCTCGCTCGTCTCCATCGGCTCGTCGGTGGCGATGTGGAACGCGGCGAAGCCCGGCATCACGAGCTGGTCGAGCGCGACGCCGATCACGCGCCCCTTCTGCGCGGCGCGGATCGACGACTTCTCGTTCGAGATCGGATCGAAAACCGTCCCGAGGATCTGGTTCTGCTTCACCACGTCGCCGAGCTTGGCGCGCGCGGCCAGGATTCCGCCGTCATCCGCGCGGATCCAGTGCGCCCGGTAGTAGAGCGTTGGCTCGATCGGCTCGTCGAGCTTCGCCGTGCGCATGCCGAGCTGCACGAGCAGGTGCTCGACGCCGCGCACGCCGCGGTCGATCTCCTCGCCCTGGAAGCGCATCGGCTCGCCGGCCTCGTAGGTGATCGCGGGAATGCCCGCTTCGCTGGCCGCGCGTCGGAGCGTGCCGGGGCGCCCCTCGTTGTGGATGGCGATTTCGGTGCCGAACGCGCGCGCCAGCTTCAGCACCTCGGCGCGCCGCAGGTCGCCGCGCACCTGCGGCAGGTTCGTGCGATGGAAGGAGCCCGAGTGCACATCGACCAGCGCGTCGCAGCGGCGCACGACCTTCTCGAAGACCGAGAACGCCAGCCGCGAGGCGCTCGAGCCGCGCGGGCTGCCCGGGAAGAAGCGGTTCAGGTCGCGCCGGTCGGGCATGTAACGCGAGCTGCGCCGGAACGCGGCGAGGTTCACGATCGGCAGGCCGACCAGCGTTCCCTTCAGCTCTTCGGGCTTCGCGCGGTCGAGCGAGCGGCGGACCACCTCGATGCCGTTCAGCTCGTCGCCGTGGACGCCCGCGGTCAGGCACACGACCGGGCCGGGCTGCATGCCCGCGACCACGATCACCGGCGTCGTCGCGTCCTCGCCGACGAAGGTCTCCGAGACGGGCAGCGGCAGGCGCCGCTGGTCGCCGGGCGCGATCGGCTGGCCGAGGATCTCGAGCGTCTGTGCGCGCGCGCCTCCGGCCAGGAAGAGCGCGAGCGCGAGCGCTCGAATCGTCCGTCTGCAGCGAGGTTGTGCGCGCATTCGCGAGGCGGATTCCAGCCCACTTTCGCGGTCGCCGCCAGATCCGCGCGCCCGCCGTCAGCCCTTCAGAACGCCCATCACCCCGGCGCGGACCGCGGCCTCGCCGATGTGTACACCCGTGTCTTCCAACGACATCACGCCGACGCCCAGCGCGAGCAGGAGCGTCGCGAAGTGGTTGGCGTCCATGTCGCGCCGCGCGTGGCCGTTCTCCTGGGCGCGGAGCACGAGCTTCCCTACGCGCTCGGTCGCCTCGCGGAAGATCGACTCGAAGCGGCGCTTGAGGTGCTCCGAGCGCGCCACCGACTCGAAGATCCGGTGCGTGGTGATCGGCACGTTCCCGACCACGGGCCACTCGCGCTTGTCGATGAACGCGGCGAATCGGGACACCGCCCCGTCGAGATCGCTCTCGCCGTCGACGCCGACCAGGCCGTCGACGATCCCCGACAGCACCCATTCGGTGACCGCGACCATGAAGTCGTCGCGGTCCTTGAAGTGCACGTAGAACGCGCCGCGGGTGAAGCCCGCGCGCGCGCAGATCGAGTCCAGGCTGGGGGTGTCCAGGCCGTGCTCGATCAGCTCCAGCAATCCCGCTTGCAGCAGCGCCTGTCGGGTGGCTTGCTTCGACTCGGCGCGGGTCCTTCGGCGGGCGGCTTCAGTCGTGTCGCTCATTTTCCTACCCTGCTGTACGTCCGGCAGAGCTTTTAACACGCTTCAAAGCTGTCCGAAAGGAAAATCTTTGCAGGGGAATATTCGCCTGAGCTTGATCGCGGGCGCGATCTTGGTGGCCCTGGCTGCCAGCGCCCTGCTCATTTCTGGCTGCCAGGCGACCGGATCGGCGGCGCCACGCTCGCTCGCCGGACCCGGGACGGGCTTCGAGAAGCTGCTCGGGCTCGAAGTTCGCGTCGATCGCGCGGGTTCGGGCGAGCCGGTCTTCGTGCTCCTGCACGGTTTCGGCGCAAGCTCGTTCACATGGCATGCGGTACGCGACTCACTCGCGTCCCGCGGCTCGACGATCGCGTTCGATCGTCCCGCCTTCGGGCTGACCGAACGGCCCGACGCGAACACCGACGCTGGGACCGATCCGTACGGGATGGATTTCGCGCAAGCGCTCTTGCTCTCGCTGCTCGACGAGTCGCGGATCGAACGCGCCGCTCTCGTCGGGAGCTCCGCCGGCGGCACGGTCGCGCTCGAGTTCGCGCTCGCGCACCCCGAGCGCGTGTACGCGCTGGTGCTGATCTCACCCGCCGTGTTTCCAGGCGGTCCGCCCGCGTTCGTCCGCCCGCTGCTCGCGCTGCCGGGGATGGCGACGCTCGGCCCGTTCCTGCTGCGCCAGCTCCTGCCGCGCTTCGGCGAGGCAGGCATCCGAGCCGCCTGGCACGATCCTTCGCGCATCACGCCCGAGATCCTCGCGGGCTATCGGCTGCCGCTGCAGGTGAAGGATTGGGACCAGGCGCTGTGGGCGTTCACGCGGGCGGCCCGCCCGTCGGATCTTCGCGCGCGCGTGGGCGAGCTGCGCGTGCCGACGCTGATCGTGACCGGCGACGACGATCGCATCGTCCCCACGGCCGAGTCCGTCGCGCTCGCGGAC
This sequence comes from uncultured Myxococcales bacterium, assembly GCA_964566375.1. GTDB lineage: Bacteria > Myxococcota_A > UBA9160 > SZUA-336 > SZUA-336 > VGRW01. The sequence goes on along the minus strand of CAZMKX010000264.1, from coordinate 535 downwards.
GAGATTCCCGGCGCCACCCTGGCGGTGATCCCGGACTGCGGTCACCTGGCGCACGAGGAGTGCCCGGCGCAGCTCCTCGCCGCGCTCGATCCCTTCCTAGGACGTCTGTCCGTCGGGCGGTGAGAAGATCGGTGGCGCGCCCGGCGCGGGCTTCCAGTTCATGTCGCGCTGCGGGTACGGGATCTCGATTCCCGCCTGTCGCAGCGCCGCGTTCACCGCGATGCCGATCTCGCTCTTCACGCGCAGGAAGATCTCGAGCCGGGTCCACACGCGCAGCGAGAAGTCGAGCGAGCTCTCGCCGAAACCGGTGAAGATCGCGATCGGCTCCGGAATCGTGAGCACCTCCGGGTGCGCGCGTCCGACGTCCGTGAGCAGCTTGATCACGCGCTCGGGATCGACGTCATAGGCGACGCCGACGGTGATGTCGACGCGGCGCTGACGGTCCGAGAAGGTCCAGTTCACGACGCGGTCCGAGATCAGGCTGGCGTTGGGAACGATTACGTCCGCGCCCTCGGCGGTGCGCACCGTGCTCGAG
>CAZMKX010000263.1:4629-5742 GCA_964566375.1 uncultured Myxococcales bacterium | reverse complement strand
GCGCGCTGATGAGCGCGAAGGGCTGGAACGCGCTCGGCGCCTTCGATCCCGCCGAGCGCACGCGCGCCCTCGACCTGCTCGGCTTCCAGAAGCAGCTGGTTTTCAGCACCTTTGCGGCCACGCAGTTCGCGGGCGACGACGCGGAGCTCCTCTACGGCGGCACGCGCGCGCACAACCGCGCGATTGCGGACTTCTGCAAGGCCGACCCGCGACTCATCGCGGTCGGATCCGTGCCCTGGCTCGATCCCGAGCGCACCGCGCGCGAGGCCGACGAGGCGATCCGGCTCGGCTGCGGCGCGATCCTGGTGCCGTCGCTGCCGCAAGGCGACAGGTCACCCGCGCACCCCGACTACCACGCGTTCTGGTCACTCCTGCAGGAGAAGAACGTCCCGTTCATGTCGCACATCGGGGGCGGCGGACGGCCGCTGCGCCGTGCCTTCCACAACAACGGCAAGCCCGCGACGACCGACTTCCTGGGCGGCGGCGAGAACATCCGCGCCAAGGACTACATGGTCATGCACAACCCGCCCGAGGCGTTCCTCTCGTGCATGGTGCTCGACGGGCTCTTCGAGACCTTTCCCCGGCTGCGCGGCGGCGTGATCGAGCAGGGCGCACTCTGGGTGCCGAGCTGGCTGCGCCGGCTCGACATCGCGCAGGCGACGTTCCAGAAGACGGAGCCCGCGCTGCGCCTGCCGAAGCGCGCGTCGGAGTACGTGCACGGCCACCTCTGGTTCACGCCCTACCCGACCGAGCCGCTCGGCTGGCTGATCGAGCAGGCGGGCGACGACCTGTTCCTGTTCTCGTCGGACTACCCGCACCCCGAAGGCGGGCGCGATCCCCTGCGGCGCTTCGAGGAGTCGATGCCGGGCGCCGGGGCCGACGCGAAGGAGAGGTTCTACGCCGCGAACTTCGCCGACATGATGGGCTTCTGAGTCGAGTCGAGACTCACCCGCCGGCCAGCTTCACGGTGTAGCCGCGCTTCTCGAGCGCTGCGACGATCTGCGGTCGGTGATCGCCCTGGATCTCGATCACGTAGTCGCGCACGGTTCCGCCCGTGCCGCAGGCGCGCTTCAGCTCCGAGGCGAGCTCGGCCAGAGCGTCGCTCGCGAGCGG